>JADIMG010000063.1 GCA_017694875.1 Candidatus Gallipaludibacter merdavium | reverse complement strand
ACCAACATGCGGTACCAAAAACCTTGCAAGATGTGCCAGATAAAGCCTTCTTTCCCGTCACGGAACCCGCCTTTCAGGATATAACGGATAAAGAAATTAATAAACGGGCGTACAAACAGAGGAGCTTTGATATATTTCAGCTTCAGCCAACGCTTGCGTTGCTCTTCCGTCCCGAAGAATTTAGGAACCACCTCTTCCGCCTTAGCATCCATTCCGTATTCCATCAGCAACATATCTGCCACCTCACGGGTAGCATATCCATTATGCTTTTCCGTCCACCAGGTCAAGTCATTCAGATTATCATCCACCTGGTTCCCTTCTGCTACAGTAATAGCAATACCGTCAAAAATACGGATATGCTCGTCCATCCAACGATTCTCGCAATCTCCATGCCCTCTACGGAACACTTTTAAATGATACGAAGGATACCACCCTCCATGCAGCAACGGACGTCCCATAAAATCAATACGTTTCCTGACATATATTCCGTTTACTTCTTGGGAACATTCTGCCAATGCCTTCTTTACAGCCACACCAATGTTGCCATCCAAATATTCATCCGCATCAATCCTCCATATCCATTCTGACTGTATCGGACATTGATATACCCCATAATTGAACTGGGTAGCATAATTCTTCCACGGATTCCGATATACCTTAGCCCCTAATGCTTCAGCTATCTCACACGTCCGGTCCGTACTGAAGGAATCAATCACAAAGATTTCGTCACAAACGCCTTCCAACGAACGGATGCAACGGGCTATATGCTTCTCCTCGTTTTTTGTGAGGATAATGGCAGCAATGGTATTAGTATTCATTAAAATAATCTTCTTATATTATTTACAATATAATTGATTTCCAACTAACAACTTCGATATTTTCAATTTATCACAAAGCCATGCACTCAATAAACATAAAGAAAGCACCAGTATCAAACTTACTATCGCCCACAACATATTACTCCTATCAAAAGTAAACATAAAGTCATATTGCTTAGTCAAAACCGTAAATATAGGAGAGAAAAGCACAATACAAAACGAATTACGTCCTATAAACCCCACTAAATGTTTACATATTAAAGGAAGATAGCTATAAAGTCCCATAAGAAAACTAAGCATAAAGAAAGTCAGTCCCAATCCAGACCAATCCGCTCTACTAAAAGTCGCAGCACAACAAGAAATTAATAAAACAGGAATCAAAGAACACATTGAAGGAACTATACTCTGAGTTATACTTAAATTCAACCTATGCAAAAAACTACCCATTAAAAAATAAATCACATTCGACCACAACAATCCATCAACAAACAATGTCAAAACGAACAATATACTTCCAGTTAATACCAATGACACAAAAGGCGTAAGCCTTAACCAACTAACCAAATAACTTATAATCACACAAATAAACAATGTATGCAAATACCAATAAGTACCTATTGGTGATAAAAACAAACATTTACATACTGAAACAAAAGAAAAATCAATTTGATTTTGGCTGCCTAAAATAGAGCCTAACAATGTAAGCCCTAATAAATATAATACTTCAAAAATCGCATAAGGCAAAAATATTTTTCTTATAACAGTAAACAACTGACTTAAAGTTCCACCACTTCGTTGAAAATACCCAGATATTAAAAGAAATCCTGACATATGGAAACTATAAACCCAACTTGTTAACTCACTATACGTATTCACAAACATTTTAAAATGAAACAATACCATCAGTGATATTAAAACACCTTTGACAAAATCTACTTCAAGAATCCGTTCTTTCATAACCAGTCCCTTTCAATACTCTTTTTTTTATGATTTTCGCCGGATTACCTCCCACTACCAGATAATCCTCCACACTCTTATATACCGAAGCCGTTGCACCTACTACGGCTGCTTTTCCTATGCAAACCCCTAAACCGATAAAAGCCTTCGACCCTATCCATGCCTTTTCCCTTATCCATATAGGAGCGGTAATCAACGAGTCGTCCGCCGTATTCAGCATATCCACATCATGCGAAGCCGTACACAGATAGCTGTATTGCGACACCACCACATCATCTTCCAGCAACACCGTGTCTTGATTATAGCAAATCACGTCAGGTCCCAAGCACGCCCGGTGTCCCATCTGCAAATTCCACGGTGCCCAAAGCCGGACAGAAGCATATACTTCCGCATCCCATTCCACCTTAGCACCAAACAATTTAAGCAGAAAGATACGCCACGGACGAAATATTTTGGTAGGGAAAGGGCGGAACAGGCAAAAACAAACCACATTCCAAACCGCCCTTTTGGCTTTTACCGATAAAGCCACATGCCCAGGCGTGTGTTTCGTTAAGTCCATATATGATTAAATCAATTGATATTTCACCGTAAAAAACACGGATATTTTACCGAAAATAAATGCCTGTTATCGCCACTATCCTTGCAGCCGAAAATGAATATATACTTACTTTGCCCATAAAGATATCTCCGTGGGCTATTTCAAATATATGAAACAGCCAATGAAGTATATATTCGTTTTTAAAGCATACTTATTGGCTGCATGAGAAAGAAAAAAACACCTTATTTCAAACAGATAATCAAGCAATTCAGGGAAGCAACCTCCGTTGCCCTTCTCCCTTGCTATAGTGGGAGTTATTTATAAAATTTAATGGTACAGAGTACACAGGGTATCAAACACCCTATGTACTTCTATACCCATTTTTGTTTAATTATATATCCGTCAAGTGTTGTACAAACACTCTCATCACAATGCCTCTATTTCTTCCGCAGTAAGTCCGGTACATTCCGCTATCAAGTCAACAGGCAATCCTTTGGCTTTCATCTTTCGGGCAATCTCGATCTTTGCTTGTTTCCAGCCTTTCTCAAAACCTTCTTTCCAGCCTTGTGCAAACCCTTATTCCCAATCTGTCTCCAATTCTTCTATCGCATATCCTTTGGTTTCCAAGTAGTTGCGATACGCCTTAATGCATTCTTCATGCATTATTTGTTCCTCTTTGGGAAGAGAGGCGATATCTGTTATTTCCTCCAGTTTCTTAAAGGTTTTGCATTCCTTCAAAGACAATTTTTGCAATATTTCCATCATCTCTTAAACATACATTTATACAGTCAACAACCTATCATAACGCTTCTATTTCTTCCGCAGTAAGCCCGGTATATTTCACTATAAAGTCTACTGGTAATCCATCAGCTTTCATATTTCGGGCAGTTGCAATATTCGCTTCTTTCTTGCCTTCCTCTATGGCGGCAGCTCTCGTTACAAGATTATCGCGATACACTTTGATGCTTTCATCATATTTCATGCGGTCCTCTTTCGACAAGGAAGCGATGTCCACAATGTCTTCCAGTTTCTGGAACACAGCCTTGCGTGCCTTGAATGGCAGTCTTTGTAATGTTTCCATATTCTTCAATACATAAATCCAACGTTCAAAATCTGTCTCACATTCATCCTCATCCTTATTGAAGACGGGGAGTTGCAGGAAAACAAACCTCATCTTGTCGCAAAACATCTCATGAGTCATCCGATCAGCAAGAATGATATCGCTACGCAGACGGTCATGCAAGCCATCCAGACGAAAATTCATAAAGAAAATGCCATAAACAGCTTTCAGGTCAAACATCCAGCCGGAACCTTTTTCGCCTTGTCGCACAACGGCACGCGACAGGTAGAACAAGGCACGTTCGCGGAAATTCACCTGGCTGCGGTTCTGCATTTCCACGATAAACTGCTCGCCGTCCTCATTGGTACAGTAAACGTCATAAATACTGTTGCGGTCTTCCACCGTTTCTCCCACTATTTCCTTGTCGAGGAAACGGATATCCAGAATGTGCTTCTCACCGGCAAACAAGCTGTTCAGGAAATCAATCAGCAAATCCTTGTTGATTTCCTGGCCGAAGATGCGCTTGAACCCCACATCTGTAAACGGGTTGATAAATCTCGACATAGGCTTAAGAATTGGTCTTTTTACAAAGATAACGCTAATTATTGGTTTTCCAAGACTTACAGAAGCTTTTTATTCGCTTATCAAAACCTTTTCATATAATCCTGCTATCTCTTCCGCCATCTTTTTAGCCGAATACTTTTCTTCTACCAGCCGGCGTCCGTTCTTTCCCATTGCTTCCAGTGCCTGTTCGTTCAAGACAAGAAAAGCTTTTACTGCTTCTGTAAGCGGATTTGTCCCGATTTCCGTCCACCATCCGCAATGATATGTTTCCAAGTCCTGCCAGGGAGTGCCTTTGGTCGTAATCACCGGCGTGCCACAAGCCAAAGCCTCTGCCACAACAATGCCAAAGTTCTCGCTATAGGTAGGCAGTACAAACAGGTCAGCGTCACGGAAAAGTTGCCATTTCCTCTCTCCATAAACTCCCCCTATGAAACGAACCA
>JADIMG010000062.1 GCA_017694875.1 Candidatus Gallipaludibacter merdavium | reverse complement strand
TATGACCTGTTTGATAGGTTGGTTAAGATTGCCGCCATTTACACATCGGACATCAAATGGAGAGACTACTGCTTACCGGACGATGAAATCGTTTAAGGTTTGTTAGTACATTTATCACCACACGGAGTTTTGAAATAGCATCAGCGTTAGGTTGCAATCGTTTATACAAATTAGTATAAGCTCTTTCTCCTGCGCCACTATCATCCACCATTGTAGGAAGTAATGAAGACATCTCTTTCAAGCAAATTTTAGCTTTATCTATGGCGTTTCTATTGCATAGTTGCTGACATATATCACGCAGAACCCAAAAGAGAGACATTTGTGCCCATGGGTTATTCCTATCTTCTTTCAGATCATCTATGGCCATCTTATATGCTTCTTTTAGATTACCACTTTTACGCAATAATGTTACTTCTTTTACAGACATTAGTATTCTTCTATTATGTTAATTTTTCTATGAGTTGTGACAGTTTAATATCAGCTTCTCCGATATCAGAAAGTGGAGCAGCATAGTTAATAAACCCTTTCCCATTAAAGAAAAAAGTTATAGCAGCATAATTACCAGAAG
Source organism: Candidatus Gallipaludibacter merdavium (assembly GCA_017694875.1). Classification (GTDB taxonomy): domain Bacteria; phylum Bacteroidota; class Bacteroidia; order Bacteroidales; family Paludibacteraceae; genus Gallipaludibacter; species Gallipaludibacter merdavium. The sequence continues at coordinate 4,201 of JADIMG010000062.1, read as the reverse complement.
CTTTCATATAATATACGAGTTGGTAATGTTCTTCCACCACATTTGTTAATATGATACCACATTCATCACACAAAGAAATCATGCGACTATGTAGCATCTTTAATGACTCCAAAGATGGATGATAGTCTATTTTATATTTGATATTTTCATCATTCTGGAAGAAAAACAACAACTCAGTGTCATTGGCATCTGTTTCATATTTTGTAAACAGACCTGCTCCATTATATATTGCATCAATTCTTACTATACCGGTTGGTGTATTTACTTCATAAATATCTCTCCAAGGTTTACAGATAACGTTCTTTACTGAATATAGAGTTCCATTCATATTCTTTACAACAGACCAATATTTACATTTTACTGAAGGTAATATTGATGAAGGATGAAAAGGTGTATCCTCTATATTATCAAAAGATAAAGCATTAACAGCTGTTTTTGCAGTTTTATTGATAGGGGTTATTTTAAGAGATGTAATAGGTGTTACATCAGGAAGATTAATACACCATAACATCTTAGAAGCTCGAGTTATCGCTGTATATTTCCAACGAAGGCTATCCACATCAAGCCCTGTGCGTCTTGAAAAATCTACATAAACTGTATTCCATTCACCACCCTGTGATTTATGGCATGTAAAAGCATAACCGTACTTTACATGAAGAGCATTGTAGAAAGGGTCTCCCCACATTGCCTTAGTAAATTCTTCAGATTTAGGATTAGTCAATCCTTTCTCCGTACGCATACGCATTACCATATTGATATAAAGAGCCTTCATTTCGTCAATTGTCAGTGAAGGTCGCTTGTTTTGGAGTAATGTATCAATAATATAGCGTTTATAAATATTACCATCTTCTACTTGAAAACTTATTTCTCTGAAATCAAGCGTAATGATTTCTTTTACTTTTCTCCCATTTTTTTCAGTCCAAATAGGTGCAGACTGAGAGATAATATCATTTGATGTTTCTACTACAGTTATGATATCACCATTCAATAATTCACATTTATCATAATAGTAGCTATTGCATACTACCATCAATTTATCTCCTACCGCCACATGATTCGTTTCAGGAAATATTATATTACGAATAGCCGTATTATAATCAGCTGCTTGTTGATTTGAGAAACAAACTATAGCAGACGATTGTTCTGGATCTTCACAATATTTCTTAGCAACTTCCATTGCTCCAATATCCATTACTTCATGTTCCTTTTTCTTGAACACAAGGCGATTTCGTTCTTTTTTCCGAATCAACTCACGAAGTATTGTAGCATTAGCCAAAATACAACTATTCTTATCTTGACGAACAATGTCTGTGAGCTCATAAGAATATACATTCATTTCTAGTATATCAAAATAAGTTTCATCTAATGCAACAGAACAATCATCACCTACGGGAGGCAACTGCATAGGGTCACCAACAAAAATTACCTTTCCACCGAAGTTTAATCTTGCATAACTAAGTAAATCTTTTATTAATACTCCTGTACCAAATTGGAAAAGTTCATTCTTTGATTCACGAGAACTAATCATGGAGGCTTCGTCAATAATATAAATACACCTCTCGTGGTTATCTTTAAGTGGAAATATATATTTAAGTGTTCCTTCAGATTCTTCCACTATTAGATGAGAAAAATTATAGATTCCCCTATGAATAGTAGAAGCACCATAATTTGGTAATTTAGAACGTAATATTTTTGCAGCACGTCCGGTCGGAGCCATTAACTGAATATGTAAAGATTGAGTAGATAAATAATCTGCAATACTACGAATCAATGTCGTTTTACCTGTACCTGCATATCCTTTCAAAATAAATACTTGGCTATCTTTATCTGCAATGAACTTTTCAATCATTATCATTGCTTGCTTCTGTTGTGCAGTTAATATCATTTATATTCCATTTTATGTTATTCATATTTGTCACCATAAGGCTAAACTAAAAAGCGTGGAACTGTATGCCACACTCTTTACTTGAAGGTCGTAGGAAACCATAGATGCAGATGTAACAATAGCAGCCCACGCTATATGCGTGAGAACCACTATGCTATCCTTGCATCTAATTGAAAATTTCCTACGTTTTCAAGTACAAGATGAGCATAACGCTTCTTCTTTTTCTCGTATGTCTTGGAGAGTTGCCTCAATCCAACTGCAAAATTAGTAAAAAGTCGTAATAATAAGCACTCTACGGGCGAATTATTACGACATAGGGGCGTGTTTTATAATTTCAGTCCTCGATTTTGGTTTCTTCTGCTTGCTGGCAGTCCAAATGCTTCCATAAACTCGTCTTTCTTGCGTCTGAACCAACTTACATGTGAAACGCCGTCTATTTTGAGGTCAAATGTTCCATCCGAAGTTTCTTTAAGTGAACAAACCGAACCATCAGTCTTAAAGAGCTGTCGGAATTCAGAAGAATAGAGTTTTCCTTTAATGGTGACATCCTTAAACATACACAGCTTTTTGATTAGCCCATCGCTAAAATTCAGAGTATCACGCAAAAACTTGATAGTAGGTATCAGCTTTTCCACATAAGGGAAATAGCGTTTGACAAAATCCGTAAATTCCGACAGTTTTCGGTACTGCTGTTCGTAAGCATTTTTCATTTCCTGTATCTGCTTGGCATGTTGTTCTTCTCGTTGTATGGCTTCTTCTTCAAGTTCCTGTATGCGCTTTTGCAAATCTTCATTTCTATGTTCAAACTCTTTCAGTTTACCACCACCGAAAAGAGAACCGACTTTTGCCACGAATGCGGCTTTCGCTTCCGTCTTGGCTGCTTCCAGTTTCTCCGACTTGACTTCCTGCCTTACCTTGTCAAGCTGTTGCTCTGCCTGTTGCTGCTCAGTCTGTAACTGTTGCACATTGGCTTCAAGTTCACCCGTCTGTCGTTTCAAATCACGGTAGTATTGGGCGGTTGTCGTATGCCGTGCTTCCGAGCCACGCACACCACGTTGCAAGCCATATTTCTCCATTGCTTTTGCATAACTATCGTGATATGTTACCAGCTTCTCACGTGTCAATACATCGTCAGCACACAGACGCACGGTATTGGCTTTCTTGCGGTACGAGCGTTTACCATCCGTCTGCTTTTTCTTGGCTTTCCTTCGCTCTCCTGTTACTATTGGTACGACCGTGGCATGAATATGCGGTGTGTGCTCATCCATGTGCAGGACTGCCGAAACTGTATTTTCCTTGCCGAAGGTATAGTGCAGCCATTGCAGGTTGTCATCACACCATTCGTCAAGTCTGCCCTCGTCCTGTATTTTCATCATATCCTCGTGCGTACCCGAAAGCACGATTCTAATTGCCCGCACTTGGTCGGGGGTTATCTTACGTTTGATGCCTGCCGTACGGATACGGTGGCTTATCGCTTCGGTACGGTCGGACACTCCATCAGGGAACTCCACCAGTTCACGGTTGAGATGTGTACGTGTAGGGTCTGCGTTCTTGGGTATGGTCTTACGTTCTATGTGGTCGGATGCGCCCGTGTCAGCCGAGCCTTTCGCTTTGTTGATTTGAATGCTTATATATCCCATGCTTGTTTTTCGTTTTCAAGTTTGACAATTTGGTTTGTTGGTTTCCGTCAGCTGCGGTCATGCCGCATGGCAAACGGGGGTGTCCAGAGGGGTGTAACCCCGTTGGCTCATTGGGGCATTTTTAGCTGTGCCTGCACTGCGTAAAGAAAATGCCCTAATAAGCTATGGCTTTTCTGTTCTCAAAAGCCTGTGAGAGTACCAGCTGTATAGGCAGCTCTTTTCTTTTCATTGATATGATACGCCTTCCCTTGTCGGCTGGTCGGACAACAGGCAGGTCGGATGTCCGACCGACCAGCTTGCGGATAGTGGCATTTCCTTCCATCCATTTGTCCCGCAAACTTGTTGGCGGATGAAAATCCGATGAATTGATGAGTTGACAGGATAATAAACTGATAACCAAAATGATATATGTTCATCATCGTTTCATCAAACCGCTCACCAAAAGAAAAGTGATGTAGAGTGCGGTGTATTCTTTCTCTTTTCATCAGCCCGATTCTCTTGTTGAAAGGTTGATGAAGACGTAAGTTGCTGTTTCTCTTTATGTTTATATATACTTTCATCATCTCATCAAAATATCAGAATTTTTCCAGCTGTATTTTGTTTACCGTGTAGTAACGTCCTATTCCTCTTATCGGCGAATAATGACAATCCCGATTCACAATCTTGTAGAGAATTG
>JADIMG010000061.1 GCA_017694875.1 Candidatus Gallipaludibacter merdavium | reverse complement strand
TGGTTAAGATTGCCGCCATTTACACATCGGACATCAAATGGAGAGACTACTACTTACCGGACGATGAAATCGTTTAAGGTTTGTTAGTACATTTATCACCACACGGAGTTTGTTTTTCCGGCGAAGTAATTTTCGCGTTCCGTATCAGTCAGGCCGATACGTTGTAACCAGATGTCTTCGTCACTTCCTTGCAGGTTATCCATGGCTCTCCATTCTTCTATACTCATACCGTATTTTTTCAGATTTTCGGTTGTCGGACGCACAAATTTGGCAGGAGTTTGGAAGTTATTCGAACTGTTAAAATAGTCTGAACGATATTGCAAGTATCCTTCAGGGTCGTACACTTCCCGATTTGCGCCCATGGTAGCAAAACCTATGCTTGCATCAAATCGAACTACAGGTTTGCCTGTTTGTCCTTTTTTGGTAGTAATAAGGATGACACCATTGGCTGATTTAGCACCGTAAATAGCAGCAGATGCAGCATCTTTCAATACATCGATACGGTCGATATCCGACGGATTGATTTCTGAAAGTTCGCCTAGAAAGATGATTCCGTCCAATACAACTAGCGGTCCGTTGCCTGCTTTTAGCGAGCGTTGACCACGTATCTGTACCGAACTATTCAAATCAACATCACCCTTTGCTGTATTCGACAAGCCAATATTCAGTCCAGGGACACCTGTTCTCAACAAGTCTTCTACGCTACGTGGAGCGTCTTTCTCGAACTTTTTACTGTCGATAGAACTTACCGCACCTGTCAGGTCTCTTTTTCGCATACTACCGTAACCTACCACTACGACTTCATCTAACATTTCGGAATCTTCTTCCAACATCACATTGAATTCTTTCTTTCCTTTTGTATGGATGTCTTGTGCTACGTATCCAATATAAGATATTTGCAACACGGCATCTTCGGGGGCATCTAATATGAATTGCCCGTCTATATCTGTGATTGTACCTATTGATTGACCTTTTACGGTGATGTTGGCTCCGATAATTGGTTCGCCATTAGTGTCTTTTACTATTCCTGTTATTTTGTTTGTCTTGCTGGTTGTGGATTTTTGTTGTGATACAGGCAAAATAATGATAAGGTTGTCCTGTACACGATAGGATAAGCCTTGTTTGGCAAGCTCGCGTGTTAATACGTCTTTCAAGTTCTCGTCTTGCGAAGAAACTGTTACATTCTGTTTGCCTTTGAGGTCTGCATCCCGATAAGAGAAACGATAGGAACTTTGTTTCTCTATTGCGTTGAATAACTCTTTTACTGGTGCATTTTCTATTTTTAGGGTTATTTTGCCCGTTTGAGCAGATGCTCCAATAAAAGTTAACATACATAAAGATAGCGCAAGATAGCGGGATATACCGTGTTTTTCGCTACCTTTGTCATCTGAAAAGGTTTGATTTGTTTTCTTTTTCATGATATTGTGGATAATTGGTTCATAAATGTAAACTATGCTGCAACATAGTTTGTGGACTGATTCCTCCCTCCGGACGATTTGCCGATTGTCCGGAGGTTTTTGTTTTTTCATGGGTCGTCATGTTTTCATAAGTTTCCGTTTATTAAGTTAATGCTCTAAATTATATTTATTTCATATCGATATGTATTGTATCATTGGTGCGAGTATAATTAAATCCGTAATGTTGTTTTAATACGTTTAATATGTCTTCTAGTGTCGATTTTTTGAATGTGCCTGTGTATGTATCGCTAAAGAGAGTTGTGTCAGATATGCTGACAGTAACGTTGAATTTACGCTCTAATGTACGGAATACTTCATGCAGTGGTGTATGTCTGAACGCCAATTCGGGTTTTGTCCATGCTGTTTCCGTGCGGTTAGAAGTGGTTTCTAATGTTAATTCACCAGTATGTTTGTTATAGGTAATTTTTTCGTTAGGACGGGCGTGCAGAGTTTTGTAAGGTGGCTGTATGGTATTTACGCATACACTTCCTTCCACTAATGCCATTTCTAAAAAGTCTTTGTCTTCGTAAGCATATACGTTAAACGAAGTGCCTAATACCGTAATATCAATAAAGTCTGTTTGTACTACAAATTGTTTTGTTTCATCGCGTTTCACATCGAAGTAACCTTCGCCTGAAAGTTCCACCCGTCTGTCTTCACGTCCGAAATCTTGTTGATAGGTAAGTGAAGAACGTGTGTTTAGTCTTACCTTAGTGCCATCGGGTAAGGTTACGGAAGAAGGAGATTCGCTAGAACGAATGACAACATTACGTGAAGTAAGTTGTTGTAATTCCTGCCGTTGAGAGTAGAACAAAACAGACATACCAACACTGAGTAGTAACAACAATCCCGCAGCAATTTGTGACCAATGTGTGCGTATTCGGACAAACATCGGAATATGCATTTTCTGTTCGATGGCATGATACAACGTAGCTTTTTTTGCTTTTTGCAACGGATAATCTTCTTCGTACGATTCCCAGTGTTTTTGAAGAAGGTTTTTTAAATTCTCATCATCCGAATGATTTACCTCTTCCTTCAATTTTTCGAATTCTTCTTTCGATAATTGTCCGAAGTGGTATTTCCGTAACAGGTTTTCTAAGTTGTTATTATGTGTGTTCATCTTTGAATTATCGTTGATTTACCAGTAATATCCGCAAAAAGAAGATTTATAACATGATAATTTATATGTTATAAAACAGAAATAGATGTATTTTATAAGTTAAGTAAGAAAATGCTCAGTAAGAAAGCATGGTTTTGTAATTCAGTGCGGATAGTTTTAAGTGCTGCTGAAAGTTGGTTGCGCACCACTTGTTCATTGATGGAAAGACGTGTAGCGATATCTGCTACGGGGATATCTTGTTCTTTATTTAGTTCGAAAATCTCCCGTTG
>JADIMG010000060.1 GCA_017694875.1 Candidatus Gallipaludibacter merdavium | reverse complement strand
GTACATCTTCTTTGGCATCCACACGGCGAATGCAGTACAGCTCGTCCGGCGGGAAGTCAACGAAATTGCCCAGGCTGCCTGATGTTCGAGGTGAGTGAGAAACGGCCCTTTCACTGGAGTATTGGCTCCAGCTGGGTCCAAAAATGAAAAAAGGGGCTCCGAAACGGAGCCGAAAATATAAAAAGATGAGTTCGATCGGAAAAATTACAGGGACAGTCTGCCGATTGACTCATAATGACGGAATTTAACGACAGTCCCTAAAGTAAAGTCAAAACTAAGGAAGAAAAGAGATGGCTCCGCCAAACAGACCAACCAATTTACCGAAGTCTACCAATGATACAATCTGTTTTTTCTTTTGTTGCAAAAATATTCGTGACTATATTTTGTTGTAAGTTGACATCAGTTGGTGAAAATCCCACTTATTTTCGTACTTTCTCAACGGGTAGAAAAGGAGCTTCGGACGGAAAAAGGAAGGTTTTTGAGCCTCTTTCGTCCAATTCGTCAATGCTGATCCTCTAAGATTATTTTGCTTATTATTGGTCCTCTATAATATCTGTATATAACTTCATTAAGAGAAACCGTGCAGGGTGGAAACTTTACGTTATTGACAAGGCGGCGTATATCATCCAATACAATTCCCTGATTCACAATTCTGCCTAAAGTAACATGGAGATAAAAGTCTGAATATATCGCAGACCCTGTATTGCAGATTTCTTTTCGGATTTTCTCATTTAACAGACGTAACTCGTTAGGAATACAACTTGCTGCAAGATGGATGATATGTATCCCCGAATGTGTCGTAAAAGCATCGAACTTGTTAAAAGTAATCTTTATCGGGGGAACATTGGTAAAATTTCTGCAAATGATAGAATTTATAGTGTCAGCATCGTGGGTTTTGTCGATAAAGGCCATTGTTATATGATAATAATCATGCTGCCAATGTACAGGCAAACTATCTGATTGGCGCCTAAGCCTGTCAAAACAATCTGCCTGACAGGCAAACGGCACCATGATTTCAATATAACTTTTTGTCTCCATGTATCACTATTAATGCTCTATATAGGGAGTCATAATGATGTTGAAAAAGCCCTGCGGAAGGTATATGTTCTTTTCTAAGACGGCACTTCTGAAAAGAGGTGCAATATCTTCCTCTTTGAAGCCAGCAATGCCGCATCCTATTCGTGTAACCAGAAACTTCATATCCTGGTGCTGCTTTGCAAACTCAATGAACTCATCTACATAGGGTTTGATGGTGTCGATATCTCCCTGCATGGTCGGTATGGCATAGGATTGACCTGTAAGCCCTGCACCAACACCCCATTCTGCACCGAAGTTTTTGTGGGCGGTTCTTGCTGCACCACCCATATGATGGCCTGCGAGATTACTGCCAAAAACGAAAATCTCATCTCTTTCAAGAATGTCTATTCTATCCGAGGCAATATTTGGGTTTTCTGTTCTGTTTTTACTCATGACTATCATGTTTCAATATATTGACAAGCTTGTCGAACCCATTATCTTTTTTAAGGTTTCTTCGTGAAATTTTCTGTGACATGCCTTTATGCCCTTTTGTGACTATGCGTCCTTCCTTTTCCAGTTCGTTCCACAGCTCTTCGCCGAAGGTTTCTTTCCACAGTGCTTCTGAGCGAAGAACAAGGAAAGTCTTGTCGGTCTTTGTCGCAAGATATTTGGCCAATAGATTGGTGAATATCGTCGAAGGCAGATGTTTTATTCCAACAGTGTATTTGAATTTTTCAGAATGATAGCCGATGAGCTGTAATATAGCAATGTCATGATAGATAGGATGGCATTTTTCGGATGAGGGAATGCCGTATGCTTCCATGGCAAGCTGGTCGAAAGCCTTCTCCCAGTAACGATCACCTTGCTCTCTTGAACAGTCATAACTATCATATATGCCTTCTCCTTGAAGGTTCAAAGCATTTCGCATCAAGCACAACAACTGCTTTTTATCGGCATACTTCATTGCCATGCATTTGTTTTTGTTGACCTCCTCAACATATCCTGGGTTCAACGTCAGAATGACAATCTTCGCTTGAAGCAGGTTGCCGGTGAATGGCATTGGCGGCACGCCTACAATAAACCTGTACTTTGATTCCACCTTATTGTTGAAATCGTGAATAAATGTTGCATCTCCAGGATATATACGTTCATCCTCTTCCTTGTCTGACCATACGGTACAGCCATAGAGGCTTTTGGCAACCGTTGCCCATCCATTTTTCAATTTGATATTATATTTGTCCACTTCAATGTTGCGAAGTGTTTCCCGTGAGGTTGATATGTACTTGATAAAGTGTCTTGCCGCAGGTGCATCTGCATAGCGTGATGCTATTTCATCGTAGTTATAATACACATCATCGAAATTGTATTTTACCTTGTCATCATTGATGTTCTCTTCCCAATAACGATAGAGTATTTCTTCCGTCAGTAATTGAAAGAGTCTCGGGAAAGTGTTGCTTTTTGACAGTTCCATCGTATATATATCGCTCTCGTCGATACGCAATAGTTCAATATATGATGCAATACTTTGTTTTGCCGTATTTTCATAGTCGTGATAGGCAGGGTGCTCCATGTGTCGTTCTATGTCCTCCATGAAAAAAGGCAGAAGATTTGCTCCACGCTTTAATCTATATGCTATGTGTGCAATTTTTGTCCAAGCATCCGTTTCTGAAAATTCATATGCACAACTATCTATATATGAGCGCACCGAATGTGGCAATCCCATGTCTGAACTCTGTTTGATCGTAATTGTTTTCATAATTTGAAGGTATTAAAAATCAAAAGGATATTTGCGCCATTCCCTGGACGTGTCAGCCTTATTAAAAGCCTCTTCATTAAATGAATAGACATACAGGGTTCTTGGTGATGCTGGCTCTGCCATTGTATCGGATATTATCGTACTGCACACTCGATTATCTTCCAGATTGTTCTTCTGCAGGAAACCCGAAGATCCCATCTTTCGCATGAAGTTTCGCCGGTCATATTTCTTCTCATTAATAAGTTCATAGATAAGTTGAAGTTCATCCATCTTGAACTCATTGCCCAACAGTTTGAATGCAATAGGTGAAACTCTGAGTTTTTCCTGTAGCTTTTGTCTTGCCATTTTGATGATCTCCTCATGGTCGAAAGCCAAAGAAGGAAGATGATTCCAGTCATGCCATTGCGCCTTGCATGCATCATCTCCTGCTATAACCTTGAAGTTATTCTTATTTACCAAAGCAAAGAATGCAACCGTCAGGACCCTTTCGCGTGGGTCACGGTCAACAGTACTGAATACGTGGAATTGTTCCAGATAAATATCTTGCACATTTGTCTCCTCGAAAAGTTCTCTCTTCGCACCGTCTTCCACCGTTTCGTCCATGTGAAGGAATCCACCAGGCAACGCCCAGGTTCCTTTGAATGGTTCCAATCCTCTTTTGATGAGGAGGATATTTATGCCTGCCCCGTCAAAGCCAAAGATAACACTGTCTGTAGTGACAGCTGGATGAGGATATTTATACGTGTACATAATATTTTTTCAATTACTAGTGCAAAGATATTGCGTCATTATGACGCAAGCAAATATTTTGGCGTAAAATAGGGACTGTCGTAAAAAGAATAAAACTTTATAACGAATTGATTGCCAATATAATATAAAATTTTTATCTTAGCTAAAGATAAAAAGGGAAGCGGCGCAGGCATACGAAAGTCCAGACCAGGAAACTGACCAGACGCCTGCTCAACCTTTTGGGGAAGATACTGAAGGAGACCCGCACACTGGAGAGGGAGAATGCAGGCGCGGAGAAATTGCTGACA
>JADIMG010000059.1 GCA_017694875.1 Candidatus Gallipaludibacter merdavium | reverse complement strand
TGTCTTCCCTATATTTGTCTATTAACGGTGGAGTATCAATAAAAACAAGTAGAACCGACTCTTTTCCATTGACATTAAATTCCTTTGTATAATAACGGGCAGGCATCTCCCAACGACGACTTACTTTACTATAATCAATAACGGCTTGAGTATTACCTCTATATTCATGGTTTCCTAAAATCGGATACCAAGGGATCATCAACTCAGGGTGGCTATAGACCTGCTCATAATTCGTGAGCCACAACGGATCCTGTGTACTGACAATCCCTTCAAAATGATGAACATCACCAGCAGCTGCCACAAACTCAACATCAATTTCTGCAGCCAATTCACCCATTAACTCTGCAATTGGTTTCTGATCATAATAACCATTTCTCCCCAAGTCATTTGCCAAAAGAAAAGTAAAACATGTATCTTCGTTCAACTGAGGAACCTGTATCTGTGCCAATGCACCAATTGCCAATAACGGCAAAACAACCATTAAAAAGAATCTTTTCATTTCGATAATTATTTAACGACACTTTTACCGCTTTACATATGGCAAAACGGTAAAAGTGCCTCTATTCATTGTCCTATTTTATTATTTCACTCCAAAAGCGCCAAAATATTCAGCCGGTTCGGGTGAGGCATATGTTTTTCCTGTTGCAAAAGTAAGGCCCTTAGTGCCATAATGACGTGTAAAATCGGTTTTTCCACCTTGTGCTGCAGGAGAACCAGCCTTTAAAGAGAAGTCCCATGCATCGTTCCATTCCTGAGGGATATCCCCTTCATTAGCACCTACATTGACATTTACATTTTCCTGTTGCGTATAATTTGCAAAAAGAGGATCCTTATCTCCCGGCTTTTCACTCATTATATCGTCTGCTCCATTGCGGATACCCTCTTCTTCATCTTCAGTTGGTTGCATTTGTTCCCAGCCAGTTTGCGTTGATGCAAAATAATAGTTTGGAGTTATTACAGATTTCTGGTCCATTGGCTCTTCAACACTTTCTTTCAGTCCCCAACGACAGTCATACATCAGATTATTATAAAGTTCAACCCAAATATTATCCTCCAACCAAATGCATCCTCCTTTCACTTTCGGGCGACGCCATCCACAATTAACCATAGTATTGTTATAACAAATCAAATGTGACTGTACATTAACAAAACCACCATTACTTAATTTGAAACCATTAGTGTTCGCATCATAGATTAGGTTATTGGCAATATCGGCCAAACATTCAGATTTGTAGTTTATGGCTTCTCCTCCATCAAAACCATTACAAATAAAACGGTTATTCATCATTATGGACTTTCCACCAGTAATGTAAGTATGGTCTTCTGCATTATATCTGAAAGTACAATTTACGATAACAAATTGGCCTTGTGGATTGCAGAAATGGAATGCAGGAACTCCCTCGCCGGTTTCAGTTTTAAATAATTTGTGACGGAAAGACAAAGACTCTTCAGTAGTCTGTGCACCTCCATATTCAATAATAGCATTCTCGAGTACCACTTCCTTGCTATCATATCCGCAAATAATTCCCCCCCAATTACGGGAAAAACGATTAGCACGTGAAGACTCCTCCACTGTAAATGTTACTGGTTTTTTCTCTGTTCCTAAAACGTAAAGATTACCTAAAACCACAATCTCCGGTTTAAGTTCAGCATTATCGGCTATAACAGTTGCCCCTTCATGTATGTATAAAGACTGATCAACTCCTATTTCCAAATGGCGGTCAAGTATCACTGTCGTATCAGCAGGCCACTCTATTTTCGTCCCCTGCAACTTCATAACCGTTTCATCACCATCTAAATCCGGAGTAGGATTAGGCGTATTAACAGGTTCGCAAGCCGTAAAAATAAATGCAGCACAAGCTGCAGCACAAATAGATTGAATTAATGTTCTCATATGCATAATTATTTATGATTTCGGGTGTAAAAGTATTCCGCACACATTACATAATTATTACAAAAAGGTTCTGTTTCTATTGCATTATTACTATAAAACAATGAACAAAATACGATAACCAACCTTCCTCTCTGACATTCTATACTATTATGCAATTCACATCTTAAAACGTAATCCAAACAAGAACGACTGTCCTGAACGATTCTCTTTAATCAACGTTTTACCTGAATCTACATTCTGATACGGAAATTCCGCATTGTAGGAATTAACCGTTTTAATATATCTGACATATTTTGTATTCAGCAAATTGCTTCCCTTAAAGAAAATAACCAATCCACATTTAAAAGATTTGCTTACTGATGCATCCAAAGAGAAATAATCTCCATCCCAATAGTCTGAATTGTAATAATGTGATGCAATGGCAATTTTTTCACTGGTATAGGCACCTGCCAATTGGGCATCCCATCCATATTTTGTATCCTTATACAATAACGCCAAATTGGCAACATGCGGAGCTTGTCCTACCAATGGTCGTGTCTGATCCTTTTCTGTACGATGCAAATTACCTTCCGAATCATATTCATAAAGTGTCTTTGGAGTAGTTATTTCAGAATGCGTATATGTATAGTTAGCCTTAATTCCGAAATTTCTGAAATATTTGGTCAAATCCACCTCCACCCCAACATTTTGAGCTGTACCTAAATTGGCCGGCCCATATCCAAACTGACGATTGTTGACAGTATAATATGCGTATTCTATTGGATTCTTGATATGCTTATAAAACAACCCGACCATAAGCTGCTCTGTAGCTTTTGGGAACCACTCCCAACGTATATCCACATTATCAATTTCAGCCCGCTTAAGGTCTTTGTTTCCAAATTCCATATAATCTTCATAAATAATAGAATAAGGTACAATCTCAAAGAAGCCCGGACGATTAATGGAACGGAAATAATCTGCACGGATATTCATATCTTTTATCGGTGAATATTTCATATGTACAGAGGGCAAAAAGTCCCAATATATCTGTCCTCCATTAGGTGAATCACCTGCTTTTGGATAATAAACATAGTAATGTTGGTCAGTATGCTCAGCCCTAATTCCTGCAATCAGCCTGATTTGGTCATAGGTATATGTTCCCATCAAATAAGCAGCGCCTATATTTTCTCCTGCATTATAATTAAGCGGGCCCACACTACCTTTAGGTGTACTTACTCTCCATTCTATTTCATTCAAAGAATTAAAATCCTGTCCCATTACAGGACGTGACACTCCAGATGGAAGAAAGTTATAAGAAACATAATTGTTGTGACGTACCTTATTGCGATATAAACCGCCAACTTTCAACTCTAAAAAATGGTTTTCTGCTATGTTTGTCCCATATTTCACATTCAAATAAGCAGTCCAGTCCCGATCATCATTTCTCTCCCAACGTCTTTCGGAATAATCAGCCGTTATGTAATCAACGTTGTTTTGCCTATTGTTTTCCAAAGTGATGTATGTGTTATCCGGTCTGTCTTGCCCTGCCAAAGAATAGACAACCGACCAATCAGTAGAAAAGCCTTCCAGCCATTCATGTTTACCTTGCAATGTTGAATTAAATATATGTTGCTCGGTATACCTTGAACGCGTTTCATAATATATGGTTGCATTCCCTTTTTGAGGATTGTAATTCAAAGACAAATCCGTCTCTTCCGTATCTCTCAATTGCCAACTATCTGTTCCTACAAAAGCCCCATACCATGAGATATCATGACGTGAAGAAATTCGGTAATCCAACTTCAGATGTGCCCCATATTCCATCAACTGTTCGAAATAGGTACGATTTTTCATACTACTGAGACGAACAGTCTGTTCTGATTGAGGCATTACATCAGAAAAGAAGAAACCATCGGTCACTTTATAATAATTATGAAAACTGGCTGCTGCCATAATGCCGAACTTATTATGCAAAAAACGATGTCCAATTGAAAGTCCGGCAGTCATATCAGGTAAAGCGTTTCTACGATTGAGTGTACTTGTAGACATAGTAAAGTCTGCCATACTTGCAGCATAATCACTACCATATAAAGTACGAGGAGCATTATTCATCAGCCCCTTACGTTCATACAGCGTAATACCTTCCGACAATGTCATTGTACTAAAACCAGAAGCAAGATGAGCATTCAATACAAAATGTTCTGGGGCATCCTTCATTTCCATATTTACTACCCCTCCTGTTGCATCTCCCTCCATATCTGCTGTCAAAGCTTTATGTACTTCCAAGCGATCAAGCAATTCACTAGGGAACATGTCCAATGCCACATATCTATTCTTATTATCAGGGCTCGGTATCTTGACTCCATTGACCAATGTATAATTATATCTTTTATCCATTCCCCTAAGAATAGCATATTGTCCGTCGCCAGAACCATCTTTTTCCATTGTAACTCCAGACATACGCTGCAAAACACCAGCAACATTCATATCCGGTGAAACCTCTATACTACGCGCACTCATTACGTTGAGCACAGTAGGAGCCACTTTTTCCAAATGACGGGCATTTTGTTCTGTTGAACGATCGGCCTTCGCTACTACAGACAATTCGCCTAAAGACATTGAAGCCGGTTCTAACGCAACATTACACGAACTACCCATCTTATTAACAGGCAATTCTTTGGAGCAATAACCAATATAGCTGCATACCACACAGGCGTCACTAGGAACGTCAGGTAATACAAAAGAACCGTCCAAACCCGTTGTTGTTCCTATAGAAGGATTTTCTTTCAAATAAACAGTTGCACCGACCAACAACTCATTAGTCTGCCCATCTACAACCACACCAACTAATGGCTCTGCAGACAACGAAACAGCCATAAAAAGCACTGAACACAAGATACTTAAACATCTCATAAAACGAATAATTTTTGAGAGCAAAAGTATCTGGCATATATTACATAGATATTACAATGATTTGTTTGCTATATTAAAAATTCAACGTTTTTTGTCTGTTATCAAGAATTTCCACAAACCCGTTCAGAAAACATAAATTTATTCCGGATAGAACATCTTTTTGGTGGCGCCGCCATCGATTACCAGACATTGACCGTTGATAAAGTCATTTTCCTCATTGGCAAGGAAAAGGCATGCGCGTGCAATATCTTCGGGACAGCCGACACGTTTAGAGAAATGGAAGTCATTGTCAAGGGAACGGATGTGCTCGTTCTCGTTGACGTGTATCCATCCGGGAGCGATGCAATTGACCGTAATACGAAAATCGGCCAAGGAAGCAGCCAAGGCATGGGTCAAAGATGTAATACCACCTTTGGATGCCGAATAGGCCTCGGTGCCGGGTTCGCTCTGCAAATAGCGCGTGGAGGAAATATTGATGATGCGTCCACCAAAGGGATTGGGCTGCGGCAAAGAGTTACGATGAAGCACCAACATGCGTGAGGTGATAAAAGCCGTAGTAAGGTTTACTCGGATGATGCGTTCAAATTCTTCGACAGTAGTTTCTACAATGGGGGTAAACTTGCTGATGCCCACATTATTGACCAATATATCTATATCGCCCCATTGCTGGAAAAGCTGATGCATAACCACTTCCAAAGCGTCTTTATCCGTTACATCCACTTGATAGAAAGAGGCCCCTGTTTCCTGAGCTACCAGCCTTCCCCATTCCGCATTTTTATCGACAAAAGCGACCTGATGACCTAATGAGGCAAAAATCTGCACTATACTGCGGCCGATGCCATGAGCACCACCGGTGATAAATACCCTGCGGAGGGATGATTTTCCATTTTCCATAAACCATTGTATTTTGCAGTAGGGCAAAGATACGGAAAGGCGAGTGCAGAAGCAAATGTAAAACACAGTTTTATAATTGGATTCTGCCGAGCCGTCCATATCTTATTCAAAGATAAGGATAATTTGTCATAACCGCCTATATATCGTATCTTTGCATAGATTTGAATTAGACCAAACGACGTATCTGCTTTAAACTGGATATTGATTATGAAGAGCAAATTCCATTACATACTGCTTCTGATTGTAGCATTTGCTGCATGTAACCAACTGAGTGACGAGGAGAAAGCTGCCCTGCACCTGCAAGAGGCACGCGCACTGATAGCCCAAAACCAACTGAATGCCGCTAAAAACGAATTGGACAGTGTGCATATTCTTTATCCGCGTGAAGTACCGATGAGACGTATTGCAAAACATCTGTCTGACAGCATTGTGGTGATTGAAAGCAAACGCACATTGGCCTATTGCGACAGCCTGCTGCCACAAATGGAACATGTAAAGGACTCGCTGGCGAAGAATTTCCGGTTTGAACATGACACCCTATACATGGAAGAGGGGCAATATGTGAACAAGCTGCTGCGCACGGAAAGCAATGCTGCACGGTGCTATCTGCAAACCTTCATCACGGAAAGTGCTAAGGTGGTGATGAAAAGCACTTACTGCGGAGGCAAGCAAATCAACTATAACATGGTGGAACTCACCTCGAACGACATCAGCGTTTCGTCAGTGCCGGGCGATGTGCACCAGTTTGAAACAGACGGCATGCATTATGAAACCTTGCTGCTAAATGATGAGGATGCAATGCCATTGCTCCAATTCATTTCCGAACACATGAAAGACCGCATTAAAGTAACCCTCAAAGGCGGCAGCAGCTATATTTATTATCTCTCCGAAAGCGAACGAAAAGCACTCGGCGAAAGCTACCATTTTGCCGTTGTCATGAAAGATATTGTGAGATTGAAAGAAGAACAGCGCAAAGCGAAAATCCGTATCGAACAGAAGATGAATAAATAGCCCCCCCAAACATTTCCGCTATTTTGTTACTACATTTTATTTTCTATAAAAGAAGAAAGACTTAAATGTAAGCATTTGTCTTCCACCTTTTTTGCATTCAGATATTTTATCGTATTTTTGCACCTCCATTCGAGCAAGGCATGGTTAAGAAGAAACACATATTCTGCTTTTTTCTGCTGAGTATATTTATATTCAACTACAGCAGCAGTCACTTCTTCATGCACGTACATGAGGTGAATGGTGTTCTGATAGCCCACTCACACCTCGGAAGCCAACAGCACCAACACAACGTTGCCGACTTTCAAACCATTAAAAGTTTGGGTAATTATCTCATTGGCAACAATATAATTCCGACTTTCTTAATCGCATTGTATGCTATAAAAGTTCTGCGCAACATCAGCAGAACAGAGCATCAATTATATACTGTTTTACAACATTTCAGCCTACGCGCGCCTCCTACACGGGTATTATAGCCATAAAAAAAGAGGGCAATCCCTCTCACACAACTACACTATTTACGAACTATAATACTCTAATTGTTACATGAAAAAAATATTTTTTCTCATGGTATTGTTATGTCATGTACTTCTCACTTATGCCATAGAGCCCAACAACGATGCCAAACGTGTGCAAACCGAAAGTGACGCGCACATTATCGGTGATGTTACCGACAAAACAACCGGTGACCACCTGGGATTTATTACCATAGCTATCAAAGGAACCACCATTGGAACCACAACAGATGCCACTGGGCACTATTTCCTCAAAAACCTACCAGAAGGGAAATTTACCCTTATTGCCAGCTCTGTAGGATATAAGAGTATCAGCAAAGAGGTTGAAATAAAAGCCAACAGTACGCAGGAAATAAATTTTGTGATGGAAGAAGATGCCGTTTTGCTTGACAATGTGATTGTAAGTGCCAACAGAGGCGAGACCACACGCAGGGAAGCGTCAAATATCGTCAATGTGTTGACTCCTAAAATTTTCGAAAACACCAATGCGACCTGCATGGCACAAGGGTTGAATTTCCAACCGGGGGTAAGGGTGGAAAACAATTGCCAAAACTGCGGCTTCACACAGGTAAGAATCAATGGTCTGGATGGTCCTTATACACAGATTCTTATAGATAGCCGCCCCATATTCAGTGCATTGGCGGGTGTATATGGTTTGGAACAAATACCTGCCAATATGATAGAACGCGTAGAAGTAGTACGCGGAGGTGGCTCTGCTCTTTTTGGAGCAAATGCCATTGCCGGCACTATCAACATCATCACAAAAGAGCCACTTAACAACTCACTGACCATAAGCAACACGACCACTCTGATTGGTGGAACTAAAACAGATGTCAACACCAGTGTCAATGGTGCGCTGGTATCAGAAAACGGCAAATATGGGGCAAGTCTGTATGGTAGCACCAAACAACGTGAAGGTTGGGATGCCAATGGAGACGGTTTTACTGAAATTGGCATGCTGCGTAATCATAATCTTGGATTCAGAAGCTATTTCAAGACTTCTCTTCAATCCAAATTATCCATTGAATATCACAATTCATACGAATTCAGGCGTGGTGGAGACAGTTTGTCTATCCCACCCCACGAGGCTAATATCGCAGAACAAACAGAACACAACATCAATACGGGTGGCATCAAGTTCGATTGGTTTACCCGTGACTACAAGCATCGTTTAAGTGTTTATGCCTCTGCACAACACGTACACAGAAACAGTTATTATGGAACAGACAAGGACCCCAATGCTTATGGAACAACCAAAGACCTGACCACAGTCGGCGGTGTCCAATACATTTACAGCATGGAAAAATGTCTGTTTATGCCAGCCGACCTGACAGTAGGAGCAGAAGTGAACTACAACACACTGCATGACGAGACACTGGCCCACAACCACGATGTACAGCAAGATATTTTCATGTATAGCGCATTTGCACAAAACGAATGGAAGAACAAGACATGGACCATGTTGTTGGGTGTGCGCATGGACAAGCACAATCTGATTAAAAATCCCATCTTCAGTCCACGCGTAAACTTCCGTTACAATCCCGCTGAATGGGTCAGCCTGCGTACAGGATATGCCATGGGATTCAGAGCCCCACAGATTTTTGACGAAGACTTGCACATTACAGCTGTTGGAGGAAAAAGTTCCATTATCCACAATGCTGAAAATCTGCGTCCCGAACGTTCACACAGTGTAAACCTATCTGCTGATTTCTACAAAAGTTTCGGTCAAGTTCAGACAAATTTCCTGATTGACGGATTTTTTACTAAATTGCAGGACGTATTTGTATTGAACGAAATGCCCAGCACCGACGAATCATTACTGAAATATGAACGCCAAAATGGCAAAGGAGCAACTGTTATGGGCGTAAGTTTGGAAGCACGCGTGGCACCCAGCAACAAATGGAACATCCAATTGGGAGGTACTATCCAACAAAGCCAATACGATGAAGCAGAATGGGGATGGACAGAAGATGAGCAAGCCGTATTGAGAAGAAAAACCGGAAAAGAAATGTTCCGCTCTCCGAACAGTTATGGCTACCTAACTGTTAATTATTTACCCATCAGAGGACTGAACATTGCCGCATCGGGCACATATACAGGACGCATGTGGGTACAACATTGTGCCGGATACATTGAACATGACGAAGAAGTGTTGACGCCTGCTTTCTTTGACTTGAATCTGAGGGTGGCATACGACATTCAATTGAAAGGCAATACCACGCTTCAAGTCAATGCCGGTGTTCAAAACATTTTGAACAGCTTCCAGAAAGACTTTGACGAGGGCAGCAAACGCGACGGAGGCTATATATATGGTCCAAGTACCCCTCGCAGCTATTTTGCAGGTTTGAAATTCAGTTTATAAACAATCAAACAATAATACCAATGTATAAGGAAAATGACAAAATGAGCGAACTTGTAGGCAATCATTATGAATTGTTACAAGTGTTAAGTCGCTTTGGTCTTCCTCTTGGCTTTGGTGATAAAACTGTAAAGGAAGTATGTGAACAGAATCAGGTTCACACACCGACCTTTTTGGCAGTTGCCAACTATAAGGAGGGAGGCGAGAATTTTAATATAGAAGATTTATCTGTCAAGGAATTGGTCAACTATCTGCAAAAGGCCCACGGATATTTTCTGGATTTCAGTTTCCCTATGATACGCAGGAAACTGATTGAAGCCATTAACTGCGGCCTTGAAAATAAGGTGGCCCTTATGATTCTGCAATATTTTGATGCTTACTCCCAAGAAGTGTACCGCCATATGGAATATGAAGACAAGACGGTTTTTGTCTATGTTGAACAATTACTCAAAGGACTACATCCCACAGATTATAGCATTGAAACATTTGCAGAAAGACATCGTGCCATTGACGACGAACATGTCACCGACAAACTGACAGAACTGAAAAATATCATCATCAAGTATTATCCAGCTGAATCAGGAAATGACCTGCTCAATTCGGCCTTATTTGACATTTTCACTTGCGAAAAAGACCTTGCCACCCATTGTATGGTGGAAGACAATTTGTTTGTTCCCGCTGTAAGATTGCTCGAAAAAAGTAAACGCAAAAATCCTTCAAAAGCAACAGAAACACCCGCACCTCCGCATGAAGGACTAAGCCAACGCGAAAAAGACATCGTGGTGAGTGTTGTAAAAGGACTTACAAACAAGGAAATTGCAGATAAGCTATATCTATCGGTGCATACCGTAATTACCCACAGACGAAACATCGCCCGCAAATTGCAGATACACAGCCCAGCCGGGTTGACCATCTATGCCATTGTCAATCAGCTGATAGATATAAACGATTTGCCTACTTCTTCTTTAAGTTGAACATAAATCCGAGTCCGCCTTCTGGTCTGTTTTCTGCCGCTATGTTTCCCCCATGGAAACGAACGGCATGCTTAACTATTGCCAACCCGAGACCCGTACCGCCCATTTTACGGCTCCTTCCGGAATC
Source organism: Candidatus Gallipaludibacter merdavium (assembly GCA_017694875.1). Classification (GTDB taxonomy): domain Bacteria; phylum Bacteroidota; class Bacteroidia; order Bacteroidales; family Paludibacteraceae; genus Gallipaludibacter; species Gallipaludibacter merdavium. The sequence continues at coordinate 30,596 of JADIMG010000059.1, read as the reverse complement.
CACCCGATAGAAACGTTCAAAAAGATGGGCAACATGTTCTTCCGGTACACCAGGACCATTGTCAGTGAACGTAAAATAGTATTGTTTTGCGTCTGAATTAAAACAAGTAATGCAAATAACAACTCCCTCTCCTCCATAAAGCAACGCATTGTCAAGCATATTTCTAAAGATGGAATAGAGAAGTGTTGGATTGCCCAATATAGGCATTTGCGGAAATATTCTCTTTTCAATCAATGCATGATTCTTTTCTGCCTGCAACTGAACATCATTAATCACATTTTGAATAATATCTGCAAGATTACAATTCACTCTCTGATAAAGCTCGCTTTCCTTTGAAAGTTTATTGAGGGTTGAAATATCGTTCAGCAGACTTCTGAGCCTTAACGCCTGTTTATATGTTCTATCAATAAACTGCTCTCTCTTTTCCTTTGGCAAATCCGGATTATTGATTAAACTTTCTGTATAGCCCAATATGCTGGAAACCGGCGTTTTAAGTTCATGCGATATATTGAGGGTGAGCTGTTCCTTAAAGGAATTCTCATGTCCTGTAATATTATCGGAAAAACGTTGGGAAATGAAATAAAGCACTACCATGGCGATAACCAGCAACACAGCCATAAGTTCCAACAAAGCCTCATTGGATTTAAGGGAGGAAAGAATGGTTATATTATAAGGCATGGATGCCCTTATATACATATCAGGAAACCTTTCCGCAAAATAATAATAGGACTTGTTGAGTGAATCCGAACGTCGGGTTGCCTTTCCTATACCAGTAGACAATGCTTCCTGGATTTCTGCTCTCTTCAGATGGTTTTCCGTAAGCCCCCCATCTGTATATTCTGAATCGAAAACAATATGTCCGTCTAGAGCTATAACCGTAATTCTCAATGCCGAATCAACAACCAAAGACTTTATTCTCTGTGTCGCGTCCTGCTGCAAAAAAGTGGAATCACCGAAACACAAATGCACCATGTGTGTATAAATAGCCAATTCGTGATCCAATTGATCCTGACGAAGCCTTTTGTCATTCTGGTAAAGAAAGACTGTGGCCACCACCATAAAAGCGACAAAAACGCTTGAGAAATAAAGGAATAACTTAGTGTTTAATTTCATAGTATTACATTTCAAAAGTATATCCATAGCCCAGTCGCGTAACTATATTTTTCCCGTAAGGACCAATTTTTCTACGCAATCTGGTAATATTTACATCTATCGTTCTATCCAGCACGCATACTTCATTCGTCCATACCTTATCCAAAATTTCATCGCGCGTAAATACCCGGTTAGGACACTGCATAAACAATTTTAGAATCTCAAACTCCTTTTTGGTAAATGGAATCTCTACATTATCGAGAGTCACCTTCTTATTATCCAAATCAATTGCCAAGGTTTCATACTTGATGACGTGTGCAGGCTCCTTCTCTGCAATATGTCGTCTGCGCAGAGCCACCTTGATTCTTGCCTGAACTTCCTTGATGGAAAAAGGTTTGGCAATATAGTCTTCTGCCCCTATGCTGAATCCGGTCAGTAAATCATTTTCCGTATCTTTTGCCGTAATAAATATAATCGGTATATCTGCTGTTTTAGGATTTTCTGCCAGCATACGTGCCATTTTAAAACCAGAAATCTCTCCCATCATAACATCAAGCAGTATCAGGTCGAAAGAAGCAACATCCTTTTGGAGAGCTTCTTCAGCAGAATAAGCAACTTCCACTTCATATCCTTCTGTTTCCAGATTGAATTGTAAGATTTCACATAAATCTTCTTCGTCATCAACGACTAAAATACGGGCTTTTTCCATAAGTTATATTTTTATGCAAAGAAAAGGCGTTCAGTTGACAATGGCATGTAAAATGTGTTACATTTTCGTTACAAGATTACCTTCCCACCATCATTCCTATTTATTTAGTATTCGCTTCACAATCGCCGGATTTCCCGCAACCAAAGTATCAGCCGGAACGTCTTTTGTAACCACACTCCCAGCAGCAACAACGGCTCTATCACCAATGGTAACTCCAGGACAAACAATAACGCCTCCTCCAATCCAACAATCATCACCAATGGTAACTGGATATGCAAATTCTTTTTCCTGCCTGCGTTCCCTATAATCCAACGGATGGTGCGGTGTATAAATCTGTACCGATGGACCAATCAAGGTGTAATTGCCTATCCGAATAAACGCTCCATCCAAAAAAGTACACCCTGCATTCACAAAAACATGATGTCCCATAATAATTCCATGTCCATGGTCACAATGAAAAGGAGGAAGAATCGTTGATGTCTGAGGAATGGATGGTATGAGCTGCTCCAACAACATTCTATAGCCTTCATCATAAGTACTCATCGTACGCATTTGAGCGAGCAAGGATTTTGCCCGTTTGAAACTTGCCTGAATCTCCGGATCAGAGCAATCAGCCAACTCTCCATTACGCATTTTTTCTATTTCACTCACTTTTCAAGAATTTTCCACCGTACAAAGGTAACCTTTTTCAAGAAATATACCACACCGGCACCAGAACCTTTTTCCATAGGAAGGCTGGCCGAACACACAAAAAAGAGTTATTCCAGAACATGACAGACTTATGATAGAATTGAATTTTCACATTCTTGCAAGTGATTCTTAACCCTTGATACGCACAAAACATATTACAATTCTGTTAAAATTTACAATTCACATATTCATTGAAAACATATACTACTGTCTAAAATGAAGTGAGAAGCCGAATAAAACAACAAGATTTACCTTATTCTTCAAAAAAAATATTAATGTAAAGTGCCTTTTTGCATATTGTATAACAGAATATTTTTTTATACCTTTGTCACATGTTGAAAATTGCATCATATGATTAAACACAAGCACATATTCATTTTGCTGATTTTTCTATCTATACCATTGATAATGAGTGCGCAAAGAAGAAGAATTATCAACAACGACGGAAGATACAAAAAAGTGTACTCGTGGAGTAACCGCACCAATTCATATGGACTACATACAAAAGGAAAAGGTTCCGGTCATATTTTAACATTGGAATTTGGGCTTAACCAATATTTTGGTGACGTGGAATTTCCTGGACTAGCCATTGTTGACCAAAATTCCAATAACTGGGACACTCACACCGGTTTTTACGGTGAACTGTCATATATGATACCCATACAAAAACACCTCGGGTTACGTTTTCATGTATTGGGTGGAAAACTCAATGGCAATAACTTCAAATATTTGGATGCTCCCAATCAACAAAAAGAATTTGCCTCCTTTATTGTTGAGCCTGACGTAACAATAGAATATTACCCTTTTAGCGAAGCTGGAAGATGGTTCTACATTTTTGGCGGCGTTGGAGTTACTTACAGTAACATTAATTATACCCACTTTGGTATTACTGAAGAAAATGTCAATCGCATATCACCAACAATTCCTATTGGTCTAGGTGTAAACATTCCCATCGGCAATAATTTCGCAGTAGGATTTGAGGTAGATTGCCATCAAACATTAATGGACAACGCCAGCTCCAGTCTCGACGGCTATCCTTTTGTTAATCCACAGGGTGAGGTATCGGGAAAACAATCAAAATGGGCTGATGGCTATTTTACAGCAGGAATAAAATTATCTTACATATTCAGGAACAACAAATGTTCCATATGTCGTTTCGACAAATATTAAAAACAACAACATAAGTCATGTCACAAAAATATTTATTTGTTTTGGGATATGTTTTTCTGTCCGCACTATTTACACGGGCAGAGGACAATATTGCAATCAAAGACTCAATAACACACACGACAACCCCAACCATCTTCACCTCATTATCGGATAGTCTTCAAGGAGGAAAAGTTACTATTTATCAAGACCAACGGCTAATCAATGTTATCTCCACCAAAATCTCCGGTACAAACACCATTGAGACCACCGAAATACAAGGATATAGAGTGCAAGTGTACTCCAGCAATGCGCCTAAAACATCTAAAGCAGAAGCATTCAAGATAGAAAAAGAAATGCAGGCATCATTTCCGAATATCCCTACCTATGTAATCTACAATCCACCTTTCTGGAAAGTCCGTTTAGGCAATTTCCGGAATCAGGAAGAATGTAATCTGCTGCGACAGGAGATTATCAATAAATTCCCGACCATACAGGGAGATGTATATATTGTCCGGGATTTAATACAAATATTGAAATAACTATGAGCAATTACCAACAGAACAATTTCCAATACGATACAGAAAAGACTATCCAAATTGCAGAACATATTAAAAGCGTCATCAAGATTCTTGGAGAAGACACGAAAAGGGAAGGATTGATCAAGACACCAGAACGTGTAGCCAAAGCCTATCAATTTCTGATGCAAGGGTACGACCAAGACCCAGAGGAAATTTTGCGAAGTGCCATGTTTGAAGAAGACTATAAGCAGATGGTGATTGTGAAAGATATAGATTTCTACTCCATGTGTGAGCACCACTTATTGCCATTCTTCGGAAAGGTCCATGTTGCTTATATTCCCAACGGGCGCATAACAGGATTAAGCAAAATACCACGAGTGGTAGAAGTTTTTGCAAGACGCATGCAGGTTCAGGAAAGAATGACTACACAAATTAAGAATTGCATACAACACACACTCAATCCTCTTGGTGTAATGGTAATCATCGAGGCCCAACATCTATGCATGCAAATGAGGGGCATTCAAAAACAACACTCAATAACCACCACATCAGATTTTACAGGGGCATTCCAACAAGCTAAAACAAGGGAAGAGTTTATGAATTTGATTCGATACAAATAATATGAGAAAAATAATTCTCATACTACTTCTCATACCACTTTTCTCTGCATATGGTCAAGAGATTATCCTGCAGGATGATTTCTCCGATGGTGACTTTACAAACAATCCGGCATGGAACGGAGATAACGATTTGTTTACCATAAATCAATTCGGGAGATTACAAAGCAATGCCACCATTGCCACAACAGCCTATTTATCAACCCCATGCAATTTAACAAACAATGCACAATGGGAATTTTTCGCTGTTTTTGATTGCAATCCATCTAGCGCCAATTTCTCAACATTTTACTTGACCAGCAACCACCCAGATCCGACAAAAGCTACTGAGAGTTATTATGTCATCATGGGTGGTACAAAAGACAATGTCTCCCTATATGTCCGGCATCAGGGAGAAGAACAAGTATTGATAGAAGGAAGAGAAGACTTGTTGGCGCAAGATGCCAATGCCATTCAAGTACGTGTTATACGCAATGACGGTCTGTGGGAACTATACACAAAAGCCATTCACGAACAGTCCGAAACCAAGGAAGGAGAAGCACAAAGCCAAAATGCCACACCATCCAATTACTGTGCTATAAGCTATACATGTACCCAAAGTAAAGGTTTTGCCTTTTCCTTTGATGACATCATTATCAGCGGACATGAAGCCATTGATGAACAAGGCCCCCAATGGGATGAATATTCCATTATACCACCCCAAACATTGTATTTGACGTTCAATGAACCTATCAATATCCATACAGCTGAAGTAAACGTTTCATGTGAAGGCAAGGAAGTCATAATATCCCAACTCACAACGGGACTGGAACATGAAATATTCATCCAACTGGACGAGATAATAGACACAACAAAAGAATATTGCACAGAACTCACCTATCTTGAAGACATGTCTGGCAACCCACTGGAAGGACTAGACTACAAATGCACAGGTATTGCAACACCAGCGAATGACAGTGCCATCAGAATCAATGAGATAATGTATGAACCTGATACAGAAGGGCAAGAATATGTTGAGATTGCCAACCGCACCCCGTATTCAATAGACATGAGCAACTGGCGACTGACTACACGTAAAAAAGATGGAACATTTAATCAAGGCAACCATTTCCCAATATCAACATTGAGGCCTTATAACGTTATTGCTCTTACTGGCAACAGCATCCTGCTACGAAATAAACATAATGCTCCCGACACAGCCAATATTGTAGAATGTGACTGGAAACAAGCACTCAGCAATGAAGGTACTACCATATATCTGATTTCTGATGCCGGTGAGATTGCAGATTCTGTCAATTATTCACCAGACTGGCAACATATTTTAGCCAAGAACATCAAAGGGGTAGCTCTTGAAAAGCTTCATCCAGACTTACCGTCCAACAATGCCACTTCCTGGCACTCAGCCGCATCCACTTATTATTACGGTACGCCTGGCTATACCAATTCACAATATACAGATGTATATGATACAGAAGAATCGAATAAGTCCTCCATTTGGGCTGAACCGGAAGCATTTTCTCCCGACGGCAACGGACATGAAGATATCTGCATAATTCATTGCCTACTACCAGAACAAGGCTATATTGCCAACATAAGAATTTTCACGCCCAGCGGCCTTTTCATTGCTGAACTAGCAGACAACCTATTAATGGCAACTGAAAACCAGATTATCTGGGACGGCACCACAAGCAAAGGGCAAAACGTCGAAATAGGCATCTATGCACTGCTGTTTGAAGCATATCATCCATCCAATGGAAAAAAAATAAAAAAGAAAATACCCTTAATTGTTCAAGGCCAGTAAAAACTCTACTTTTGCAAGAAAATCCACCTATGCAATACCCCACATTATTTGTTCTTCTAGGTCCAACAGGCGTCGGCAAAACAGAACTAAGCTTCAACATAGCTAAGCTACTGGGAGCCCCCATCATCTCTTCAGATTCACGCCAAATATACAAAGAACTGCAAATTGGAACTGCTGCTCCAACCCCTGAGCAATTGAAACTAGTAAAACACTATTTTATCGGAACACAATCCATTTTCGACCAATATAGTGCAGGACAATATGAGGAAGACGCAATAAAGCTTTTAGAAGAATTGTTTTCCACCCACCCTCACCAACTCCTTGTAGGGGGGTCAATGATGTACATTGATGCCGTATGCAAAGGCTTTGACAATATTCCATCTGTTCCTGAACCTGTCAGAAAAATGGTCAACGAACAATACCAACAAAATGGACTTGAATGGCTACAACAGGAACTGAAGAAGTTTGACCCCGTCCATTTTGAGAAGGTAGATAAATTCAACCACAAACGCATGCTGCATGCATTGGAAGTTTCTATCGCCACAGGTCAACCCTATTCCAGCTTTTGTACAGGACAAGTCAAAAAGAGACCTTTCCATATTGTCAAGATAGGTCTGAACAGGCCAAGACCTGAATTATACGAGAGGATTAATTTGCGAGTGGATCAGATGTTGGACGAAGGCCTCATCCAAGAAGCGAAACCACTATTCCCATACCGCCACCTAAACAGCCTCAATACAGTCGGATACAAAGAATTGTATCAATATATGGAAGGAAAATGCACACTGGAATCTGCCATTGAAAAAATCAAACAAGACTCACGCAACTATGCCAAACGGCAGCTTACCTGGTTTAATGCAGACAAAGAAATCAATTGGTTTCATCCTGATGAATGTGAAAAGGTTTTGGATTTTATCAGGCAACATATGTGAAGCTGCATCCAACAATCTAATACTCTTCCTCTTGATTATAGCAGTTGTCCAATGCAATAAGAATCAATTATATATACATCATCTTTTTGAAATCTTCACCGGAACAATAGGCAGAATTGTTACAACAACCAGTCTTAACATGTCCCTGTCGTCCGCATCAAGAAGATAATGCATCTTTGCCCCAGGATAGGGACTTGCCATAGATACATTAACCAGCACAGACTTTAATAAAGGAAAATCCTTTACAAAAACCTGATTATCACATACGAGAAATATAGGTTTATCATCCACATAAACCAGATATTCGCCAAACATCTTTCTATAACGAATATGTCCGCAACCGGCAATGCAGTCGCAGACATATTCAACAAAATCAATGGTACTAGCCATAGCTCAATAGAAAATTACAAGCACTTGCGCACCTCTTCTCTATCATCAAAATGGTGCTTTACACCTTTAATAATCTGATAATCCTCATGCCCTTTACCGGCAATCAGAATTACATCATCTTTCTGCGCCAATGCACATGCGGTCTTTATGGCCTCACGTCTATCAGGGATTACAAGAACAGCCTGCCGTTCTTCCTCATTCAATCCGGCAAGCATGTCATTCAATATATCCATAGGCTCTTCATCACGAGGATTATCACTCGTCAACACTACACGCGTACTGCCAATAGCCGCCTCATGCGCCATCATAGGGCGTTTTCCCTTGTCGCGATTACCACCACATCCAACAACGGTTATTAAATGAGATTCATGCTTACGAATTTCATTAATTGTATTTATCACATTAGTAAGAGCATCGGGAGTATGTGCATAATCAACAATCGCCGTCCATCCTTTTGGGGAACGAATACACTCAAAACGTCCACTAACAGCCGTAAGGGAACTCAATATGCGCAACACTTCATCCCTATCAAAACCTAGCGAAATGGCAGCTCCATAGATTGCCAATAAGTTATAAACGTTAAAACGTCCAACCAAAGGCACAAAAACTTCTTTCCCATTTATCTGCAACAACATACCCTCAAAACCTTCTTCCAGAATTTTGCCATTAAAATCAGCCAAAGTCCTGCACGAATAAGTCAAACGCTTGGCCTGAGTATTCTGCAGCATAACCAGACCATTTTTATCATCTGCATTGATAAGGGCAAATGCTTTGGGGGGTAATTCATCGAAGAAACGTTTTTTGGCATCACGATAATTGTCAAATGTCTTATGATAATCAATGTGGTCACGTGTAAGATTCGTAAATATACCACCATCATAGTCCAAACCAGCAATACGGCGCTGAGCAACAGCATGCGAACTTACTTCCATAAAAGCATACTGACAGCCGGCATCCACCATTTCTCCCAGTAGACGATTCAACTCCAAAGGATCGGGCGTGGTATGCGTAGCTTCCACTGCCACATCGTCAACATAATTGCAAACAGTACTCAATAGACCAGCTTTATAACCTAAAGCACGCGTTAACTTATATAATAACGTAGCTATTGTAGTCTTACCATTTGTTCCTGTAACGCCAACCAGGGTCAATTTCCTTGACGGATTATCATAAAAAGCAGAAGCTATGATACCCAGTCCTTCCAAACTATCATGTAATTGTACATAAGTCACTTCAGAATCCCAATCTTTCGGTAGTTGCTCACACACTACAGCTACCCCGCCCTGGGCAATTGCTTTGGGAATATAATCATGCCCGTTAACCACAGTTCCTGGGGTGGCTACAAACAAATCACCCTTTCGTACCAAACGAGAATCAAACTGCACTGAATTAATTTCTATGTCCAAATTTCCAACCGTCCGTATAGGCTTCAGACCATTCAATAAATGAGACAATTTCATAATTAATATATTATTATGGTTTTAATTCCAAATATACCGTTGCACCTTTCGTTGGGGCAGCTCCGGGAGCCACGCTCTGTCTAATAACTTTCCCTACACCAGACACACGAACAGACATTCCTGTTTGTTCAATTGCAAAAACTGCATCGCGTAGCCCCATACCAATTACATTGGGAACCGTATGAGAGTTAACCGACATTCCAACAACTGACAAAGTATCATTTGACAATGATATCCGTGCCCATTCACAATTCATATCTCTATAACGACGTGCATTGTCAAGATCCAGACCCACTGAATGGCATGCACTCCATACAGATTCATAACGTCCCCTTTTAATTGTTGGCATTTCATAGACGAAAGTTGAGTCAGATACCAAATCTTCTACATTTTTCCAAACTTTCATCGCCATCGTTCGCTCTGCTATATTCCGAACCACAGATCCCGCCATCGTTCCCCCAGAAGGAGCATAACCAGGAGCTGGGCGCCGTATCACACACAAACAAGTATACATAGGATCATCTGCAGGAAAATAGCCACAAAATGACACTTGATGCGACTTACCACCATATTTATAGCCTAACAGTCCATTAGATATCTGTGCCGTACCTGTCTTACCAGCTATTTTTACTTTTGAAGAGCGAACGGCCTTGGCTGTCGCATATCTCTGATGCCACACAACCCCTTCCAGGGCTATCTTAATCTGATCCAATGTGTTTTGAGAGCAAATCTTTGAACGTATCACCTCCGTCTCAAAACTTTCAACCAATTCGCCATCATGCCGGATTTCCTTCACAAAAAATGGCTTTATCATTTTCCCGCCATTGGCAATTGCATTATAAAACGTCAATGTATAAATAGGAGGTATCTGCACTTCATAACCAATACTCATCCATGGCAGTGTTGTACCAGACCAATCCACATTTTCATCTTTAGGAGAGCGTATATTGGGGCTCGCCGTTCCCGGTATCTCCAAATTCAGCGGTTCATTCAGCCCCATTTCATAAAGTTTTTCAACAAACTTCTCCGGATGCTTTCCATAATGTTCCACAATAACATGCGATATGCCCACATTGGAAGAAGCCTCGAGGGCATTTTCAACCGTTATTTTCCCATAACCAGTACCCGGTTTTCCACCTTTATAATTATGGTCACGCATAGCTACATTATAAAAATACTTTATACCAGTACCAACATCCACCGAATCATATATACTCACGTAACCATCATCTATTGCCGCCATCAGCGAAGCTGTCTTAAAAGTGGAACCGGGTTCAGCCATATCAGAAACGACACCATTACGCATTTCCACATAAGCCCCACTAACTGCACTTCGTTCCATATTCACGATAGCCTTTACCTCTCCAGAATGAACTTCCATCATGACCACATAGCCGGAATGGGCACCTATTCGATTCAGTTCATTCAACAAAGCCTCTTCAGCCACATCCTGAATATCCACGTCAATTGTGGTAATCAAATCGGAACCATCACGCGGCTCCTTCTCCACATACTCTATCCGTTTATTGGCAATCATTTGTCGTGTCGCCTTTCCAGGTTCTCCACGCAAAACATCGTCAAAATACATCTCCAAGCCAGAGCTACCACCTTTTGTCGCATCACCATAAATATTTCCTATAGTTCGAGATGCCAAGGAACCGAACGGCTTGACACGATCCGTACGTAGTTGGGGAATCAATCCACTTTTCATCCGTCCCTTATTAAACAAAGGGAAACGCAATACGTCTTTTAATTGGAAGTACGATATTCTATGAGGATATAAACGTAAATAACGCTTACCTGAATTATGCGCATTTACCAACATTCTTCTATATTCCGAAGCCGATTTATCTCCAAAATATCCAGACAAGGCCACTGAAACCGAATCAACATATTCATAAAACAATTTACTAGCGTCTTCACGCAATGCATCCGTACAAGGGTCCATATACAACACATAAGACGGAATACTGCTAGCCATCAGCCGGCCATCAGAAGAATATATATTACCACGGTTCGGTTTGACCTCAATATCAGTTCTCACCTGGCTCTTCGCCAATTCCATCCAATGTTCACGTTCAATCAATTGAATCCGGAACATCTTGCCTATTGGTAGCATAAACAAGAACAGCAACACAAAATACACCAAAGAGAACCGAAGTAGCCGTATCGTTTTCTTTTCCATTTATATCCAATCAATCTTTGATGATTATAGGCGATGTTTTACTTATCTCTAAAGAAATTCCTTTTTCTGACAAAGCTTCCTGAACATTAGATTGTCGACTCATCTGCATCAATTCCGCAGATGTGGACAATGCTTCATACTTCACATCTTTCAATTCTTTCTGCAAAGCAACAATGGTAGCCAATTGCTTCTCACAGGCATAACGATTCCCAATATAAAGAAAAGAGCAGAAAACAAAAACCAACAATCCCTTATAGTACTTGATGATAAATCCTTTCAATAAAAAATTACCATTCAGCAACTCACGCAAGACAGCCAACGGGGTCACGTTCCTTGTCTTATCATTATTTGGTTCATTCATTTCAGTCTTCATGGCCTATATTTTTTCTGCAATTCTCAACTTGGCACTTCTTGCACGAGGATTAGCCTCCACCTCCTCATCACTTGCCACAATCACCTTATTATTAACCAAACGCAAAGGTACAATAGGATTTCCATAAAAATCCTTCTCTAATTTTCCTTCAAAGTTTCCTGTCTTAAAAAAATTCTTTACAATTCTGTCTTCCAAAGAATGATATGTCAGAATCGCAATTCTACCTCCCGGTTTGAGTACTTTTACTGCGTCATACAACAATTTACGCAATGTATCCATCTCATCATTCACTTCAATACGTAATGCCTGAAAAATACGCGCCAAATCTTTTTTCTCCTTATCCTTTCCCACAAAAGGTTTTAGTACATCCAAGAAACGCTGTACGGTATTTATTGGAGCCACCATACGCTCTTTAACAATGGCCCTGGCTATCAATCGCGCATTGCGCATCTCACCATACACATAAAAAATATCAGCCAGCTTGCTCTCTGTATAATCATTTAATACATCGGATGCCTTCAGCGCAGCATTCCTATTCATTCGCATATCCAACTCTCCATCAAAGCGAAAAGAGAAACCACGACTCTCATCATCAAAATGGTGTGAAGAAACGCCCAAATCTGCTAACAAACCATCTATTTTCTCTACACCATAATAATGCAAAAAGTTGCGCAAGTAACGGAAGTTGGAATGGACAAAAATAAAACGTGCATCCTCTATTTTGTTGACATATGCGTCCATATCCTGATCAAACGCCAGCAAATGCCCTTCTTTTCCCAAACGACGCATAATTTCTCTTGAATGTCCTCCACCACCGAATGTAACGTCAACATAAGTACCATTCGGCCGAACATTCAAGCCATCTACCGATTCCTTCAAAAGAGCCGGTACATGATATGAACCAGCAGTTGTCACTATCTCATTTTGCATCTTGATTATTCAATATATTCAACATGTAAAGGTAAGAAAAACTCATTGTACTTATAGCATTTGCGAAACAAAAATCAGCAAGAAGGTGAAAAGGGCAACGTCTATAGAAAAACAGGAATACCAATTATGATATTCCTATCTTATTAGATACATATTCATAGAAGACTAACATGACAAAACCATATCATACGGCTAATTACATCTATTCTATCACTAATATTTTGGTTTTGCCATATTCCGATCCATCTTCACTTACACATATTGCAAGATAAATCCCTGTACTTACCTTATGCCCCCACTTATTCTTACAATCCCACGTTGCAAGACTACCATTGGAACGCGTTTCACAAACAAGATTCCCTGATATATCAGTAATCTTTACAATCGAGCCATCAACCAAACCTGTTATGGTAACAACACCATTAAAATCTTCTCTAACGGGATTAGGGTAAGCAGAAATCTTTGTTATATTTTCATTTCCCTCTGCAGCATCACTTTGATAGGACAATAATCCAGCCCCAGTTCCGACAAAGACTTCACCCGTTGTAGAATTAATCGCCAATGACAATATCTGGTTAGATAACAAAGGACTATTTTGGGTTGTAAAATGCTCTATAGTTTCCTGACCATTTTCTGACATGAGATACAGACCGGAAGACTCCGTTCCTATCCATTTTCTATTTGCACCATCAATGGCAATAGCATTGATTTTTTCATTTTCCAATAGAAAATCAGCTAGATTGGTACCATCATTTCTTGGTATTTTTATACGTGTACACTGATTGCTGTTAAAAGACGCTTCTGCATCAGAAAAAACCAATGGTCCAATATCCGTTCCAACCCAAACAGCCCCATTCTTGTCCACAGCAATGGAATAATACTCCGACGGACTTAAGGTATTATTATCCTGATCTGTAAATGAACTTATCATGGAAGCAAAATCATCACTATTATCATATGGAGTATTATTATCATCGTAAAAGACTATGCCAGGCCTTTCACGATGGCACAAAATCCATTTACGACTGCTACCTTCATTAGGCATAATAATCAGACCTAACGTTGGGCAATTAATGACATTACCATATGAAAGTGCAGTCCATCGTTTTTGGATGTCCATAACATTCAGCCCATTATCAACCAAAGAACTAACCACCCACAAATTACCTTCACTATCTATCAATCCACCATCCATACGCATATAATGATACTTCTGGGACAAGTTTCCATTTGGAAAAATTGTAGAAATTGTACTATTCTCAAACGTATAATGTTCATACAATTCATCATTAACAAATTCATATAGCCCCATACCATAAGAAGTTACATAAAAATGTTTGTTATCCAAAGGATCAACTATTACAGACATAAAATCTTTCGGATAACTGCCCGTTGGCAATAACGGGAATTCCGTATGTAATATATTATTCCATTTTCCATTTTCATAAATCATCACAACGCCCAATCGATCATACTGAACAGCCCACCTTCCACCTTGCAAAACAAATAGTCTACCATTAGAAAAAGTCATCCTATAAGGGATATTGACAGCTGGCCCACTAGGTTTATAATAACTTATAGTCTGATCTGAATTATTGTATGAAACAACACCCAAGGCATCTCCTGCGATCCATATCATATTCCTAACATCATCCAGGACTGCATCGTGAGGATTTGCCAACGGAATTATATCATAGGTATAATCTTGGGAGATACGGAGTACTGATGATGCAGTCATTCCCATAAGGACACCATTAGAAGCATGCAAAGAAAGAATATCAACATCATTCAAAACATTCTCCCAAACATTCCCATTCAAACTCTTCTTATAGACTTTACCGTTGCGCAATAACAATAAGTCATTTTCAAAAGAATGTATTTGTTCTATAACACCATCACCAGGAAGATTATCTGACTGGGTTACATTCCAATATTCATAATTTACAATATTCGGATCGGAGACCGCTGCGGCATACAATGCATTTTCTGTTACAGCATAAATTGAATCATGATAAACTACAGCATTTAATACTTTTACTTGCGCTGCATTCTCACCTATATAACAAGTTTCCGCAACCTCATTCTTTGCCAGATTAACAACCATCAGGCCAAAATCACATGACAAATAGGCTAAGTCAGCATACACAAAAACATCATTTATGGCTTTACTTGTTCCTAACTGTTTATTATACAAATCAGGGACATTGGTAATGCCGCCAGAACGCATAATATCTATATTGCTGTTTTCATAAATAATTATCAAACAATCATTATCTGATGAATATACAACATCGGAAACAGAAGCGTCGTTCAAACCAGACAACTTACTATAAAATTCCAAAGAGCCATCCTGCTTGTCAACAGAAAACAATGCTCCATTACTCACTGCATACACTCTGTTGGGCGATTGCGCAATTGTATTCACATTGTCATATGAAAAATGAGTCTGCCATTCTCCCATTGCCAATTGCCCCATTGCAAGATGAGAGAACATAAAAGCAACTATTATGCAAAACAAATTCCTTTTCATTTTTTGTAATTCACTAAAAATTCAACCAATTTCCGCATCGCCATTCCACGATGACTAATGGAGTTTTTTGTCTTAATATCCAATTCAGCAAATGTTCTATCAAAGCCATCCGGCTGAAAAATGGAATCATAGCCAAATCCACCTGTGCCATGTTCAGACTCAGTAATGATACCATTCACTACCCCTTCAAACAAATGTTCTTCTCCACCCAATCTCAAAGCAACTACAGTCCTGAACCTAGCTTTTCTATTACATATTCCCTGCATCAAATCCATTACTTTCTTCCTATTGGCAAAAGAGTCATGACCTTCGCCAGCATAACGTGCAGAATAAACACCAGGCTCACCTCCTAAAGCTTCAATCTCCAAGCCAGTATCATCAGCAAAACAATCAACCGAAAAACGAGAAAACACAAAATCTGCTTTTGCACGTGCATTTCCTTCCAAGGTACTCTCATTTTCCGGAATATCATCATAACACTTCAAATCTTCCAAACCCATTAACTCTATTGGGCTTGTCCCTTGTTCTTCTGCGTACGCACATAATATATTACGTACCTCATTTAGTTTATGTGCATTGTGGGTCGCAAATACCAATCTCATTGTCTAACATGCATAATTGCAACTGCAAATATACTACTTTTTTTATAAAGCCATTTACAATATCAACAACAAAGGCAACTATACTTTTATTTTGAGTTAGTCCATATTTCCATTATAAATCACATAGATTGATGCAGTATAAAATAAAAAACAATAGCAGGGCAATAAATGCCAATAGCCATCGTTATTTAAGTTTTAAATTCAGATACAATGAATAATAATAGTAGGGAAAAAAGCATTTACCGTATTACACTTATTGGTACTATTGTAAACGTTATATTAACTGTAGCGAAGTTCCTCGCTGGCTTCTTTGGACACAGTGGAGCCATGATTGCAGATGCAGTCCACTCATGCTCTGATTTCTTTACGGATATTGTCGTCCTGCTTTTTGTCCACATATCAGCCAAGCCGAATGACAAGTCACACGATTTTGGTCATGGCAAGTTTGAAACATTGGCAACAGTCATCATTGGAATAGCATTGCTAGCCGTTGCTATTGGCATCATCACGCATAACGCGCAACTGATTGTACAAGTCATCAACGGACAAACAATTGCAGCTCCCAGCATCATTGCATTGTACACAGCTGCCATTTCCATCATCGCGAAAGAATTGCTATATCAGGCAACCGTTAAAGTTGGGAAAAACACCAATTCACCTGCCGTTATAGCCAATGCCTGGCATCACAGATCAGATGCTTTCTCATCCGTTGGTACACTAATCGGCATTGCCGGTGCATTTTTCCTAGGAGAAAAATGGAGGATACTTGATCCAATAGCTGCTATAGTCGTTGGTTTATTTATTATCAAAGTGGCCATTGAATTAATTATTCCTGGATTAAACGAGCTTTTAGAAAAATCACTCCCGGATGAAGAAGAAACTAAAATTCTAAAGATAATAACGGAAAATCCGTCCATCAAAGACCCACATAACCTCAAAACGCGAAAAATAGGGGCAAACATAGCGATAGATTTACACATTCGGTTAGATGAAAATATGAGTGTCAAGGAATCGCATGCCATTACTGTTGATATTGAAAATAAAATTAGACAGGAATATGGCCCAGCCACACAAATAACACTACATGTTGAGCCTTACAAAAAGCCTTAACATTGTTTTTTCACAAAACATTGGGGCGCATCAAGCTGTACTTAAACTTTTGACGCGCCCCATTATTCCTTCAACAAAAGAATCGCTTATAAGCAAAACTCTTTGTTTGGAAAGAAAATATTTTCTATCTTTTGGAAGCTGAATTGCCCACCTGCTTGTTAATCAAACGTGACCACTGTTCCGCAATGTGACTCTCATTGTCAACAGAGATACTGTCTTTTTCCGCATTAAAAAACTCCAGTATGGCCGGCGTTTGCGCCTCATCTTTCATATTAATCTGTATACCAATCAAATCAATAACACTATGATTGCCTTCTGCCGTTTTAATATCATGCGATTTATTGATTGTTGTCGAATTCTTGATTTTACTCAACTGTACTTGCAATGCAGATTCACCAAGGTGTAAAAAATAAAGATTGCGGTGTGATTTGTCCATTCCAATGGAAAAAACCATACCTATTTCATAGTTTTCCAATTCCTCTCCTGATTTTTCCGCCAAATTTTGAATTCCCTGCAAAGCTAATTTTTCTCTACGTTTTCTGAAATAATTGGTTAATATGATAGGCAATGCGGCACATAATATGATAATTATGCCGATAATGATTGTTGTTATATCCATAACTTCGATTTTTAATATTTAAATAATTGAATAATAATCATTACACAAATATGATTAGCATACTTGTGAATTTAAAATACATACTTATACATAACAAGTCATGTATATTCAATTACCAAAATACATCAAAAGGATAACCTATATCAATAGACGGGAAATTTGGAATTATCTGCAAATGTAAAATATATTTGCAATGAAGTGCATTTTTATAGAACAATCTAAATCCACTGGAAAAAACAGACGTAAACGTCGTCTGCTGCTGCTTCTCCTGCTGACGCGCAGTGGTTCCTTGTATTGGATTTGTACGTATGTTTCCGGTAAGGAGTGCATCAAAAGCAGGACGTTCAAAATGTCTCTTTTCTGAATGTTCCACCGGAACTACCTGCCTACCATCATCCGTATCCTTCTGCTCTGTTATGCCAAAGGCAATGACACTAATCCATACAAGCAATCCTAATATAAACAACAGTCGTTGACGCATTTTTTACTTACTTTCCTTTAAGAGCACTTCTTCTATGGCTTTTATAAGTGTTTCTTTTGGAAGCGCTCCTTTAGCTATCTGCGGACGTTCCCCCATTGGACAAAACAATAAAGTGGGTATGCTCTGCACACCAAATGCAGCAGCCAACTCACGCTCCTCTTCCGTATTAATCTTATATATGTAAATCTTCCCAGCATATTGGGCGGCCAATTCCTCCAGAATAGGAGCCAAACGTTTGCAGGGACCACACCAAGAGGCATAAAAATCGATTAGACAAGGCTTGTCTCCTTCATATACCCATTCCGAAGGATTTTTTTCATAATTATATACCTTCTCAAAAAACTGGGCTTTGGTCAAATGACTAGTACCCTGCTGAGACTCCACACCTTCCGCTGCAGCATACACACTAACCAATAAACTTACGACTAAAAATAAATGCTTCATAATTAATCTTGTTTTTCCAAACTATCCAATAAACCTTGACACGCATCCTCCAACAAATCAATCACATAATAAAACCCGGCCGTACCACCATAGTAAGGGTCAGGCACATGGTCTGCTTCCATATGAATACAATAATCAGTCATTTTCACAATTTTCCCTAGTGACTCAACATCAGGTGCCATTTCTTTCAAAGCATCAATGTTAGCATCATCCATACCGATTATCAAATCAAACGTTTCAAAATCCTCAAAACCCACCTGACGGGCACGACTTGTCATTTTGTATCCTCTTTGCCACGCAGCCTCCCTCATACGCACATCCGGCAAATCTCCTATATGATAGCCGGCTATTCCAGCAGAATCAACCTCATAAGAATGAGACAAATCATTACGGCCTTTTACCAAATATTCAAAAACACATTCTGCCATAGGCGAACGACAAATATTCCCCAGACAGACAAAAAGCAAACGAATCGGTCTAGTTTCTCTCATCCAGCCTGTTTCCTATTTTTGTTCATACCAACTAGCATACATTGCATAGTTGTGTGCTATTTTCCTATTGATTTCATTTCCTTGCTCCGGTGAAACATCTTTCACTTTCTTTGCCGGCACTCCAGCCCAAATGGTGTGAGGTTCCACCTGGGTATTACTCAACACCAAGGCATTTGCCGCCACAATAGCCCCTTCACCAATTACAGCACCATCAAGTACAGTAGCTCCCATCCCCACCAAGGCATAATCTTTTACTGTCGCACCATGAATAGTGACATTATGACCTATGGACACATAATCACCTATATGAATTTGCGACTTTTCATACAAGGTATGCAACACTGCCCCATCCTGAATATTCACATGATTACCTATACGGATAGAATTAACGTCACCTCGCAATACGGCATTAAACCATACGCTACATCCTTTCCCCATCACAACATCACCAACAACCGTTGCGTTTTCTGCCAAAAAACAATCTTCTCCGATTTCGGGAGTATATCCTCTTACTGATTTAATTAGTGCCATTTTTCCTCTTTATATTTTAATGCAAAGATACAAATCCGTTTACGCATATACAAGTAAAAATCGTCTTGCCTTCCTCAGCGTTACTCGCCTATTTTTAGCAGATAATAGCCACAGGTTGTATAAAAATTCCTGATATAAGGAATATTCAATAGCCTCGCAAGTTTACGTGGGTGCAAATGAAATTTTATTTCATAATTTGGATTGATAAAATATAAGGTCTGGTTCAATATTTCATACCGTTCCTTATGCACAATGGACAAGAAACGTTCCAGGGAAATCCCTGTATCTTTTATCTCCATCAAGCATTTTACCGGCTCATTATGCCCCAAACTCAGCATCCATGTATATAGCTTTTTGGGAAGTAAATGCATCCACGGACAATGTGAAAGGAACTTACTGTTACATATTTGCTGGTGGCCGCCAAATGGGTTTTGCCATGGTGGGAACGCAACAAACACAACACCGGTCGGTTTCAAGAACTTCTTAATTAAACCCATGAAACGCTCCTGGTTAGGTATATGCTCTATGACATCACGAATGAAAACAATATCAAACGTATCATGCAAGTCATCTGCTTTGTATATGTCCTCGCATAACAAATGCAACCTTTCTCTGTAAGGATGATTGGCATAATATTCTATAGCCTGATTAATGGAATCTTGTTCTATGTCAATACCAGTAACATGGCACCCCAAATCCAAAAAAGGTTTCATATTACCACCCGTACCGCACCCAATCTCCAAGACTCTCTGTTGTTCCGTTACAGGATGGTATTGAGCAATATAAGGAACTATATACTTTTTAGTCGTATAGTTCTGTTCCTCAATATACATAATAGAATTCTTATGTCGTTCCTGCATATCTGTCTTTCATTTTAAAATGCAAATATACAACGAAAAAAGGACAAGAGAAACATCAATAAAAAAAACAAGAGGCCAACGCTGTCACAGCGGCAAGCCCCTTCTTGTGCAACTTATTGATGATTAGTGAAATAATATGCTAAGCACATGAAGTTACTCCATGCGAAGTATATTCTAAAGAGATTATAAAACTCCAATTTCCTTTAATACGCTATTGGTTTTGCGAACAGCAGCTTCACTTGCTGCCAATTTGGCTTTTTCTTCCTCATTAAGTTCAAGTTCAACTATCTTTTCAATACCATTCTTACCTATAATGACCGGTACACCAATAGTAATGTCATGCATACCATATTCGCCTTCCAATGCAGTAGCGCAAACTATCATCTTCTTCTGGTCTTTGATGATAGATTCAACCAAGAATGAAGAAGCTGCACCAGGAGCCATCCAAGCAGAAGTTCCCAGCAAGCCAGTCAATGTAGCTCCGCCTACCATTGTTGACTTAACCACTTCTTCCAGTTTTTCTGCCGGCAACAAGTTTGATACAGGAATTCCCTTATAGGTTGCCAATCTTGCTAAAGGAATCATTGTTGTATCGCCATGTCCTCCGATAACCATACCATCAACATCATTGGCATTGCATTCCAAAGCTTGGCTTAAGAAATATTTGAAACGAGAACTGTCTAGAACACCACCCATGCCAATTACACGGTTGCGTGGCAATCCAAAGGCATGCAATGTTAGATATGCCATCGGATCCATAGGATTTGCAACAATCACAAGAATAGCACTAGGTGAATATTTGAGAATGCTACTTACAACGGACTTTACAATACCTGCATTGACACCGATTAACTCTTCACGGGTCATTCCCGGTTTACGCGGCATCCCGGAAGTAATGACAACGACATCAGAACCAGCCGTTTGAGAATAATCGTTGGTTACACCCTTTACAACAGTATCAAATCCCATCAATTGAGCTGTCTGCATAATATCCATTGCTTTGCCTTCAGCAAAACCTTCTTTGATATCAATCAATACAACTTCATTGGCAACTTCGTTTACTGCTAATACATTAGCGCACGTAGCACCCACGTTACCTGCACCTACAACTGTTACTTTTGACATAATAAATTATTTAGAGTTAGTGATATCAATTCTTCGCAGGCAAAGGTAACACTTTATTTTAATTGCAGAAATATTTCCGTAATTATTTTTCATGAAAAACCATTGAAAAAAAATCCTTGTTTTTCATGAGGGGAGCATCAAACTCTTGTGAAATCTTTCTAAGCTAAGACCAAGGCTTTTCGCACTACACCATTACTGAGGACTTACATACATCTTGATTAGGCATAAAAAACGGCTCAGAGATACTCCAAGCCGATGTCCTGTCGGGATGACTGGATTCGAACCAGCGACCACTCGCCCCCCAGACGAGTACTCTAACCGGACTGAGCTACATCCCGCTTTTGCGGGTGCAAAGATAGGCATATTTTTTCATTTACAAGCAACTTTCCCCTACTTTTTTATCCATCTGGCATTGATTCGGCATTTCAACAACAAACATGCAATTTCAGCCAGCCAGTCAAAAATGTTTATACTTCACACAAACATATAATAACACGCATAAGAGCAACCATTCTATAGGAAAATCATCAACTATTGCCGTCGGAGGCATCCCCGGTTCTGCAGGGTCAACAGGAAATATCCACTGTTCCTCGGAGGATATGCCATAAAGGGCATTATATTGTAGTGGAGTCTTGCAAGAGAAAGGTTCATAAACAGTCGATGTATAACCAACAACAAATGGACGCTGTACATTACGAGTATCATTCTCTTCCACTTTGTTTATTGAAACAGATGCATACGCCCCAACAACCAAACAGAGTAAAATAAGCAGGCACAAATACCTACAAGAAATATCAACTATTTTCATCACAAAATTACCTTCAAATAAAAACATTTGTTATTCCACACCAGCCTTACGAAATAAACCCCCTTGTGTGTCACCGGAATGACATATTCATAAGTGTTGGCTATACCCTCGGCAAGCAATCGTCCGCCTGTATCAAAAAGACTGACAGCGGTAGGAGGCTGCAAGCCATGCAATATCAATCTCTCCATGCTTGCATATGCGTTTATCTTTTCATCTGCCAGATTGGAAACATGGCTGGTCGGAACTTGTGAATACGGCTCAACAGAAAGCACAAAACGATTGTCCATGCCAGCACTATCCACATGAAACGTATAATCATACAGCAAAAGATCGATTGACTGATTCGTGTGCAAGTCGGTTAATAATACCTTTCGATTCTGCACGTCCTCTTTTTCTTCTGGAAGTACCGCAATGACATACTCTCCCTCTATCGGGAAATAGGCTCCAACCGGTATTGCCTGCATGGCTGCTGCGGGCAATGCCTGAAACGCCAACTTCACCCCATTATTCACGGAAAAGATATGTGGAGAAGTAGCAAACCCCATCATTTTCTCCAAATCCTTTCCTATCTCATAATCAGATGTATGCTCATCATCCAGCCATATAACCGTTTTGTCGCTTCTGTCATTATAGGTTATCTGCAAGGGTATTTTCATAGCTTCCTTTTCTTCCTCGGACAAAGACATGTGTAAAAACGCCCGCCCGTCTGTGGGAAAACATTGGAAGAAATAATCATTGGACTCTTCTTGTGGCTGTGCACCTATCTGCACAAAGAAACTGGTGAAAGCGGGAAATTCACCCACACATTCCTGCTGCGCATAAGTTGCTCCACGTTCAATCGGATATGAATAATAGGGTATGGCCTGTGAGGTATTGGTGCTGGCATTATAGGAATAGAACACACCATTTTCATTCTCTATTGTCCCTAAAGAAGGATTTCCCACCAAATTCCATCCGACATGGTGTGCTGCCAACTCGTTGGCATGATACAATTGTGCCCCGTGCGGATAAATACGCACTAATTTGCCTTGCGTAGTAACTGCATCCTTGTAGTCTAGCGAAAACCTCAACTCCCACTTAGCGTCATTAGGAGCCGCAACGGCTATGACATATCCCACACCTGGATAGAGCAATGTATCTGAAAGTACATTCCAATTAGACGACAGACCTTGATTGATGGTTCGTTGCTCACCATCATAATATTTAATCAAATAATCACTACCATGAACAGCAGACTCGCCAGAAGAAAAACTGATTTGTGAGAGGCCACAAGTATCGGGCAAGGAGAAAAAATAAAAAGCCTGATTATCCATCTTCTTGTCAAACAACAGTCGATTGGTTCGATTCTCCACAATACCTTTCGGATAAAAACGAGCTACCGTATCATTGTCAGCACACATGCGCAAAGAAGCTATAGAGAGCTGTACACCCTCATTGACTACCAGTGCAGCCCCAGGCGCTATCTCCACTTGACCAAGCTGCATATTCTCTGCAATCACACAGGTAGCCTCATTCTGAATATGCAAATCACAGTCAGGCACATCCGTCAAAACACTGTCTGCAGTAACAATCAAAGGCATTTGAAAATATATAGTTTCCAATAGCTGACCTTCGGCATCCAAAAATCCCACATCAACCACCTCTCCCGCGTTGACCACAAAAGGAAACTCCAACGAATAAGTACCATCAGGATTTGACCGGAAAGCGGTTACTAGCTGTGTTTGTTCCGCGCCTTTCTGCAATTGAATTGCGGACATTTGTGTCTTCAAGAGTCCTGCATCAAACGTAAACCCATCAGTCGTCACATGTACAATATGTGCACCGGAAACAAGCACAGTCATTTCGCTGAATGAATAAGGTTTGTAGTAGACATATAAGCCTTTACACTTCATTCCACTTTCTTCCTGCATACCTTCCGCATCAGAATCAATCTCAAAACACAATCGACCATAAGCCAGTTCAGAAGCTGCCTCAACTTGAATATCATACATATAATAGTCTGCCTCCATCACATGACAAGTTGCAAGCACATTTCCTACTCCATCGGAAATAAGCATAGGAAGTTCCGCTCCGTCAAAAGCACGAAATCCCACATTAGCCTTAATGGCAGTTATTGCCGGAATATATATTGGAGGGGACTGAATAAACGTATTTGAGGTAAGATGTAAATATTCAGTGATATTCACATCCTCACTGGTAGAATAAATCCATGTATCATTTCTGTCTGATGCCAACAAAGAAGTAAGTACATTACCATCCTCATAATCCACATCAGCAAAAACGGCATATAAAACAGTATCAGAATGCGGAGGATTGGTGAGATCAATAAAATCATCAACCGAAGTAGGATTAGATACATCGGACCATGCTATAAACTTCTTCTCACTCTCTCTAACCGGATTTTTGACAAGAGAAGGCAATACTGCCGCAAAGGGTTCTGCCGATTCTACCTCAGTTACATTTCCATTAACTGAATAGGTGATTTTATATGGCACATGAACTACTTTCTCATAATACAACGTATAACTTTCAACATAAAGGTTATTTTGCGAAGCCTTTATCAGAATAGAGATATTCTGTCCCTCCTTAACTTCATACAGCGTATCACACATAGCTGGTGTCACATTGACAAAATCGGCATTATAAAAAACACCCAGCCACCAGGAACTACTGAACCTGCTCCCCCAAGGAATTTGACAAATCCTTCGGTCATCCACCTTCACATCCATACCACCCGCCCCCTGGGTCTTATCGGAGTGCATACTAAGCACAATTTTCCGGATAGCATACCCCTCATAACCGTCTAAAACAATACATGTTTCCTCATTTGCCGCCATCTTCCCAACACTACTGCCCGACTGGGAATAGACAGCTTCCGAATACAAGGGCGCCTGTCCTGCCGTAATATCTACAGCATTCACATCGGTAATGGTATACGTTACGCTCTGCAACTGTGCTTGGGCAGCCAGTACAAAAAGAGCAATATCCAACAAAAAGCAAAAAAGTCTTCTATAAAAGATATGTGTGTTCATGCCCTTCCGTCATTCATAGTATCATTGGCAAAATTATAATTTTTCAACCAATTAACAAGCATTTTACATGCTCTATAATAACAGAAGACGGCACAAAAGGACATAAAATCATCCGCAGCAGGAAAAAATGACCCACAAAGAAAGGACTTACACCTCCACGCTGACCCAAGGCACATTTCCGCCTAAAGGAGGGTTCTTCTTTGATACACGCACTTTAAGCCCACATATCTCAGGAAATTGGGTTAACAGACGCTGTTTGATGCGGGTAGCGATATGTTCCAGCAAATCGGAATGGATTTGCATCTCCTCTTTCACCACGTCATAAATGTACTGATAATTGAGCGTATCCTCTATGCAGTCTGTGGTGCAACCTTTGGGAGCTTTGGTGGTAAGTTCCAGATTGACCAGAAATATATTCCCCTCTATCTTTTCCTGCTCAAACACACCATGATGAGCAAAAAACTCCATATCGTGCAAACGGATGGTTATCAATGATTCCTTATCCATAGTATCCGATTATTATCCATAGTATCCGATTATTTATTGTATGATGGACTGTACTTGATGATGGACTGTACTTGTCCATCCATAAATTCTGTAGTTATCACATCGCCTGGTTTTGTTTCAGCAGCAGAACAAAGCGGTTTTCCATTGCGCAGAGTCAATGTATAACCCCTCCGCAAGATTCGTTCCGGCGATTGCAATTCAAGTTTTTTTTCAGCCATATCCAACATGGAGCGTTCCTTCACCATCCGTTTGGCAAACTGCATTTCAATTGTTTTTCCCATGATTGCCAAACGGTTCCGTTCATTGGTCTGAAATTGGGTAAAACGCATATCAATTGACTTTTCTGCCATAGTAAGCAGATGAAGTTCCTGGGTCAGGCGTTGTGCAAATGCGTTTTGCAAAACATAATGACATTTGTCCAAATCCTGACGAATACGCATGAAGTGCGCTTGTTGTATATGGCGGATGCGCTGCACCAATGTCAGCAAATTACTGTCCTGTTCGGCATATTTTTCCAATATCCACTCGGCAACAGCCGTGGGAGTTTTAGCAGCAACACGTGCCACAAGGTCCAAAACACTTGTATCACGCTGATGACCTATACCGGTAATGATAGGGAGCGGAAACTGCGCGCAATGCATAGCCAATTCAAATTTGTCGAAGCAAGTCAAATCGGCAGTTGCCCCACCACCTCTTATGATAGCCACCATATCAAACATATCCACATGTTCATAAATCCGCTCCAGTGCGGCAATGATGGATTCCGCAGCACGGTCGCCCTGCATAATGGCTTTGAACAGACAATGATTGATAGCATACTGATTGGGATTGTGTTCCAACTGATGGCAAAAGTCTCCATACCCGGCGGCCGTATCAGAAGAAATGACTGCCAGCCGACGGGGCAAGAGCGGCAAATCCAACGATTTGTTCATATCAATCACCCCTTCAGCTTTCAGACGTTCCAGGGTCAGTCGACGCTGACGGGCCAAATCGCCCAACGTATAAGACGGTTCTATATCGTTAATTTGCAGGCTCAAGCCATAGACGGCATGAAATCTCACCTCCACTTGCAACATTACTTGTAAGCCACTATGCAAAGTTTGGCCTGTTTTCTTTTCAAAATATTCCTGCAAGGGTATAAAGGTCGGTGCCCAGCAAGTGGCCCTTACTTTGGCAGCAAACAATCCTCTGTTTTCATCTTTCTCCACCAGCTCCATATAGCAATGGCCATTGCGCACGTTCAGTTCGCTAATCTCTGCACGCACCCAATAGCAGTCAGACATGTCGAAGGCCAATACCTCGGCAATACGCTGCATCAGTTCTGACAAACGCAAACTATCCATACTATCCACAAATGATTCCACCACCAATTACCCTGTCATTTCTATACAACACACCGGACTGCCCCGGAGTAATGGCTTCAATGGGCGTTACAAAACGCAGGTGAGCAGCTGTTCTTTCAACACGCTCCAAATAGGCCGGTACAGACTGGCTTTTGTAACGAATCTTTACATGAACAATCTCATTGGGCGACAAGGTCTCGCTCGAAGGGAAATTGCAGTTACGCAAACTCATTTCTTTCGTTTGCAGGTATTCCTTGCGTCCTAAAGTAATTTCATTGCGTTCCGCATCAATGTGCAACACATACATGGGTTCGCCCAAAGCAATCTCCAAACCTTTGCGCTGTCCAATCGTATAATAGGGGAAACCTTTATGGCGCCCCAAAACCTTTCCATGTATATCCACATAGTTGCCTGGTCCGACCTCTTCATCTATCGAAGCATGTTCCCTACGCAGGAAATCACGGTAATCGGTATCGACAAAGCAGATATCCTGACTTTCAGCCTTTTCTGCTATGTGCACGAATCCCATACGGCGCGCTACATTCCGTGCATCTTCCTTGGTCATTCCACCCAAAGGGAAAATCATACGGCTCAACACTTCCTGACCCAACCCCCAAAGGAAATAAGACTGGTCCTTTTTGACATCAGCCCCCTTTTCCACATAATAAACACCCTCTTCCTCTGCTACTCGGGCATAATGACCCGTTGCCACAAAATCACACCCCAACCGGTCGGCCTCCTCTATCAAATACTTCATCTTGATGTGGATATTGCACTGCACACACGGATTGGGCGTACGTCCCTGCATATATTCACCGATAAAATCATTAACCACACAACGGCGGAAATCTTCCTGTATATTCAATACATGATGAGGAAACTGCAAGCGTTCCGCCAGCAGGCGCGCCTCACGTATATAGGGCGGCTCCTCCATGCCACGCTCTGAAGGTTTCTCCCACATGCGCATGGTGATTCCCTCAATCTCATAACCTTGTTCCTGGAGCAACATGCAAGCGGCCGAACTATCCGTTCCGCCGCTCATAGCCACTAAAACACGTTTTCTTCCCATCCTCAAAAAGGTTAGATTTGATATTTCTTGTCACGCAATGCCTTGATGTCTTCTGAGGTCATATATTCCTCATAGTCCATCTGCTTGTCAATAATACCATTAGGCGTCAGTTCAATAATACGGTTACATACGGTTTGAATAAACTCACGGTCGTGTGAAGCCATGAGCACATTTCCCTTGAAGTTGACCAAGGTATTGTTGAACGCCTGAATGGATTCCAAGTCGAGGTGGTTGGCCGGACTATCCAACATCATCACGTTGGCATTGCGCAACATCATACGCGCAATCATACAACGCATTTTCTCACCACCTGACAGTACACTGGCTTTCTTGTAGATTTCTTCACCGCTAAACAGCATTTTGCCCAGATAGCCTCTGATGAAGGACTCCGTCGTATCATTACTCCACTGCCCCAACCAGTCCACCAGGTTCAAGTCCGTATTGAAAAAAGCTGAATTGTCCAAAGGCAAATAGGCTGTGGTTATTGTAATTCCCCAATTATAGGTACCTTCATGGTTCTTGTCGTGCCCAGCCAGAATCTCAAACATAGCCGTCATGGCACGTGGGTCACGTGAAACAAAGGCTATCTTGTCATCTTTCTCCACATTGAAGTTGACATCCCTGAAAAGCACAGTGCCATCCTCAGCCGTTTTGCCCAACCCTGCCACTTCGAGCACCATATTGCCCGGTTCACGTTCGGGCGTAAAGATAATGCCCGGATAGCGACGGGTAGAAGGCTGGATTTCTTCCACATTCAACTTTTCCAACATTTTCTTACGGCTGGTTGCTTGTTTTGATTTGGCCACATTCGCACTGAAACGGCGGATAAATTCCTCCAGTTCCTTCCGTTTTTCTTCAGCCTTCTTGTTCTGGTTTTGCAGCTGCTTCAATGCCAACTGGCTACTTTCATACCAGAAAGAATAGTTTCCGGCAAAGAGCTGTATTTTTCCATAATCGATATCCACCGTATAAGTGCTCACCGCATCCAGGAAGTGACGGTCGTGGCTCACTACCAACACCGTATTTTCATAATTGGCCAGATAATTTTCCAGCCACATCACCGTTTCCATATCCAAGTCATTGGTCGGCTCGTCGAGAAGCAGGTTGTCCGGTTTTCCAAACAGAGCCCGTGCCAACAAAACACGTACTTTTTCCTTAGCACTCATTTCACTCATCAGGGTATAGTGAAATTCCTCTTTCACCCCTAAATTGCTCAACAAGGTGGCGGCATCACTTTCGGCATTCCATCCGTTCATTTCCGCAAATTTCTCTTCCAATTCAGAAGCACGTAGTCCATCTTCATCCGTAAAATTCTCCTTCATATAGATGGCGTCCTTCTCTTCTTTCACACGCCACAACTCTTCATAGCCCATCATCACCGTATCAATCACCGTATATTGGTCGAATGCGAAGTGGTCCTGTTGCAATACAGACAAACGTTCGCCCGGTGCTATCTGAATACTGCCGCGTGTCGGTTCCAGTTCACCGCTCAACATACGGATTAGGGTTGATTTTCCTGCTCCGTTCGCACCAATAATACCATAACAGTTACCAGGGGTAAATTTTAAATTTACATCGGAAAATAATACTCGTTTGCCAAATTGCATGGCAAGATTCGTCACTGTAATCATACTTCTTATTAACTTGAATACCTAAAAACATGTTTTGGAAACAGATAACCCTCTCTCCAAATGAGCTGCAAAGATAGTGAAAGCCGAGCGCAGAGACAAATGGGAAACAGAGTTTCATAATTTGACTATGCCGAGGCGCATCCTAGCTTATCCAGAGATAGTGAAAGCCGAGCGCAGAGACAAATTTGGTACATGCCAAATTCGATACCGAATCAGTGACACAATTTTCAGCACCATACCATGCAATATCATGGGAACCAGATGAATAAACGTTGATTTTAAAAAAACGCACACAAAGATTTGGAGACTGAAAAAAAATGTCTATCTTTGCAGTCCAAAATCAAGGGCAGTTACCAGAGTGGCCAAATGGGGCTGACTGTAACTCAGCTGTCTTTCGACTTCGGTGGTTCGAATCCATCACTGCCCACTATTATAATGCGGAAATAGCTCAGTTGATAGAGCACTAGCCTTCCAAGCTGGGGGTCGCGGGTTTGAGTCCCGTTTTCCGCTCGGAGTTATTGAGAGAGTCTTTACTTATCTGTGAAGGCTCTTTTCTTTTTTCTATCA
>JADIMG010000009.1 GCA_017694875.1 Candidatus Gallipaludibacter merdavium | reverse complement strand
TCGCATCGTGGGGTAAGGGGATGTTGGCTACATATTGATGTTGTGCTGTTGCTTTTTACTGAAAGCTACTACTAACGACTCATAAATCTACCCTTAATCGTGTATTGGATGATAGTTGCGGATTTTAGGTTTTAATCTCATCCGCATTCATCATTTTGAAGAATGATGGACAAATAACGTGCCTTAATGGCTGACTTTTGTCAATGGGGGTATGCCAAAAGGAATTTTGTCCAATTGGATTTCGTCGCCTGCTATGCTTTTTGCATCCAGAAAATAGAGGGGAACTGCGGAACGGAAAAAAGGTATCTGCATGGGGGTATTTTCCGTTAATACTAAGTCGTCCGCCAATAGAATCAGTTGTGTCTCGTTGAGCGTATGGATGGCAACAGCAATACTTTCTTCTTCCAATGGGTTATCATTGCCGGTGGCATCAACATTTGTTTGTGCCGTAAGAAAAATGGAATCATTATTGGACGAAAGCTGCCATTGTAGCTCCGGTTGCAGAGAGTCTGAACTTAATGAGGTGATGTCCAGATATTCGCCCTCATCCATACCGCCGGCTTCTGCCAATGCGTCGGAGCGGTAACCGACCAGCAAATGATGGTCAGCCTTGAAATGAAGAGCTACACTTCCACCTTTGAAAATTATTTCCAGAAGTGGCTTTTCCTCATTACTTGCATTTTCCAAAATACTGTTAGTCATTACTTCCATAAATATTGGACTGATTTCCCATTGTCCTTCAATTTGTTCTGACACGGATGGTTCCGGGGCATTGTCGTTTTTGCAGGAAACACAAAAAAGAAGAGTCAGTAAGCTGATTGTAAATAAGGTACCTTTCATTTTCATTTGTTTTTGTGTGAATGTCATTTCTAATGTCTATGCTTTTTTTATTTTTACTGGCCCGGTTAATTTCCACGGTAAGTGGAATAACCGTAGGCAGAGAGAGTGATGGGAACATGATAGTGTTGGTCATCTTTGATTTCAAATACAACTTCAATAAAAGGGTAAAAGCTTTCTTTGCCCTGTGCCGCAAAATAAGGGGCTGTATGATAGGTGAGTTTGTATATTCCTTTGTGGTCACGTCCGTTTTCCGGTAAAAAATCCTTTATTCTTCCATTGGCATCAGTCGTTTTCTCATCTATTAATATCCACTGGTTATCCGTTTGTTGGGACAATGATATAAGCACATTGGCGGCAGGACTTCCTTTGTCAATATCAAGTATATGGCTTGATAGCTGGTAAGTAGGAGTTGATGCTGTCAGCCGAAAGGCTGCTGAACAAGCAATAAACAGAATGGTAAGACTGATTTTCATAGTTTGGTTCAGTAGGTTGTTGGTGTAGTGATTGTTTTTCATAATGTGTTAGTTTATCGGTCATATTATGTGGGTGTAAAGAAACAAATAAAATTTGAAACAGGAAAATGACTTTCCTTTAAAATACTAGTATATTTTGGGTGCTTTAGATGTGGGTAACATAAAAATAAGAACCACATTTGTAGGAACAATTGTGATTCTTATCGAATTGAATGCAAATCCTATCTTTTTTGTGTTTATTGCCGTTAGTTATTCAAGTGTTTTGGCAAAATGGATAGTCCTCCACTAACTTCGTCAATGGTGATAAAGCGGATACTTCCTGTTGGACGTACCATTTGCAAGGTTATGTTTAAACTGGAATCTTCTGCATTGATGTAAGTCAGCTTCAGTTCGTTTTCATTCAGTATGTCAATACTATAGCTCTCTTCCATTCTGGTTTCCGGTATCGTTTGCCCATTTTGCACAAAAGACGGTACATATAGGCTAGTGATGAGATTGTTGCCGTCTTCCGATAGTTTCCAGCTTAATGATATGGAGGGCATGCCTGTGCTCTCATTGGAGGAATACATGTCTAGGTATTCGTTTTCTTGCAAGATGCCATAATTAGCATAAAATTCTGCAAATATACCTGTGCGTGCGGTCCCATCTGCATTGAGTTGCATAGCAAGACGGATTTCTCCCATCATTTCTACTAGTCCTTGATTTGTTTCTCCCAAGGTAAATTTAAGCAGTTCTTCATAATTGTCAGCTGTAGTGACCCAGTTACCAATAATGAGTTCTTTCTTTGCTTCTTGTTCTTGTTTTTGTTCATCACATGAAGTGAATACAGCAATTATTGCCAACAGGCATAGAAAGTAAATAAATGATTTTTTCATAACATTGTGTTTTAAAATGGTTACGGCGATAAATGTACAAAATATATGTTGAAAGCAAAAAATATTGTGAGAAAAAATATTTTTGATGAGTATTCCTGCCCAAATGAACAAAAAATAGCGAGAAACGTTATATAAATGTCATTTCATCTTTTAGGTGAATGTGATGCTTGGATGGTAATAATTTTATTTTGGTTTATTATAAATAGTGATTATGCATGCATTGTCTTTAATGAGCAATTGAAAGATTTTATACTTTTCTTTTAGGGCATGTTTAGTGACTGTTAAGTTTTATGAGAATATAAAACAACTAACAATATACAACTGACTATGAAATTGATTTTAAGTGACAAACCACTGAATGTATCAGTGCCACAAGATGGGGAAATCAGATATTTTGATCTGTCTGCCCTTAAAATTGCTAATTGCATGGGATGTTTCGGTTGTTGGACAAAAACACCGGGTAAATGTGTTATACGTGATGATGCAACCAAGGTATATCCTTGCATTGCCAGTAGCGAAAAAGTACTGTATGTGAGTAAAGTGAAGTATGGCGGATATGATACGGTTATGAAAACCATGTTGGAGCGGGCTATACCGGTGCAACAGGCTTTTATTCGCATTCATAATGGTGAAACGCACCATGTGCAGCGGGCTGTTGTCCCTAAACAGGCCACTATTGTTGCCTATGGCGATATTTCCGATGAGGAAAAGGATATTTTCAGACAATTGGTGGCCAGGAATGCCAGCAATATGAGTTTTACCGATTATGAAATAATTTTTACAACAGAAGCCATGCTCGATGACATGGTGAAAAAAACTTTGCAGAAATGGGAAAAATAATGATTATAAACGGTAGCCCTCGGGCTCCGAAATCCAATTCAAAACGCTATGCAGAGATTTTCAGCAAATACTGTGTGGTGGAAACGGAATATTTTAATTTGACCAAAAAGAATCATTTGGAACTTTGTTCAAAAATGAATGAATTTACGGATGTTCTTTTCGTTTTTCCGCTCTATGCCGATTCTTTGCCGGTGGGATTCTTGAATTTCCTAAAGGTGTTGGAAGCCAACCCGCCAGCTCATAAGCCAGTGGTGTCCATATTGATTAACTGTGGATTTTTGGAATACCAGCAGAATGAAGTGGCTGTGCGGATGATGAAAGTATTCTGTAAGCAAAACGGTTACAGCTTAGGTTCTATTTTGATGCTTGGTAGTGGTGAGGCTATTTTGGACGGCCCGTTCAAATTTATAGCTGTAAGAAAAATCCGTCAGTTGGCTCGAACTTTTGCGAACGGAAACTATCGGGTTTTGCATTCGACAATGCCACTCCCCAAGAAACTGTTTTTAAAGGCTTCCACAAGCTATTGGATAAATTATGGAAAAAGATTTGGCACAACGAAGGAACAGATGCAGACCATGAAAATAGAGGAATAACCGACGGGTTATTCGTTGCTGCCGTATAGCTCGTTATATCCATTTTGGGTTATCCAAGCAATTTTCTCATTTTATAGTTTTTCAGCCGCAACTGATTGGCTTGTGCCAGTTGCGGCTGTATTATACTATAGCCCTTGTGTTCAAAAAAAGGACAGGCGGTGATGCTTATGTCGGATGTAATTTCCTTCACGCCATATTGTTGGGCAATACGTTCAACCTCTGCCAGAAGTTGTGTGGCAACTCCTTTGTTTTGCCAATCCTTATGCACAAACATGGAGTGTAAGTAGCCGGTTTTGTTCATGGATGAAAATCCAATCATGATTCCGGTCTGGTCGAATGCTCCGATATAAGTATGTTTTGCCAAAAGCTCCTGCCAATGTGCAACACTCTCCCCGCATGATGCCCAGTCTTCCACTTCTTCTTGGGTATAATCCTTTTTATTGACATGCAATACCGTGGAGCGAAACAGTGCTTGCATTTCAGGAATATCCGCTATGGTAAGTATTCGTAGGCTATACGTCATCATGATTGTGGTTAGGAATGGGTTGTTCTATTTATTCTGTTAATTTGCACACCATGATATATTCCTCTTCTGTTTCCCGTACGACAGTAAAACTAAAGCGGCAATAGAGGTGATGTAAGGCCGGACAATCTTTTTCCTCAATCGGTCGAATGATATAATCTTTTTCTATCATCCTTATAAGGTTCTCGTCAATTGGGCAATGGCTGTTTGGTAACCTTCAACCAAATCCTTCATAATGTCCTCAACATTTTTAATGCTGCGGATACTTGAAACAATTTGGCCTAATTCCAATTCTCCTTCTTCCAGATTTCCTTCAAACATGCCTTTCTTGGCGCGTCCTTTGCCGAGCAGTGCCTTCAGTTCTTCCATAGATGCACCAGCCGTTTCTGCGGCAAGCACTTGGTCCAGAAACTTGCTTTTAACCAAGCGGGTAGGCGACAGCTGTTTGAGTGCCAGTCTTGTATCACCTTCCTGCAGTTGGAGGCTGTATTGCTTGAAATCTTCGTGAGCCGAACTTTCAGCTGATAGGGCGAACAAGGTACCTATCTGTACTCCTTCTGCCCCCAATGCCATGCTGGCGGCTATGGCTGCTCCCGAACCGATACCGCCAGCAGCTATCAGTGGAAGCTGGGTGGCAGTGCGCACGGCGGGAATCAGACACATTGTTGTGGTTTCTTCCCTTCCGTTATGGCCGCCGGCCTCAAATCCTTCTGCTACAATTGCATCTACACCGGCTTCTTCACATTTGCGGGCAAATTTGGAACTGCTCACCACATGCGCCACTTTTATGCCTTTTTCTTTCAATACGGGGGTCCATGTCTTTGGATTGCCGGCCGATGTGAAAACAATGGGCACTTTTTCTTCGATAATGATGCGCATGATGGTGTCAATTTCCGGATAAAGCAACGGCACGTTGACTCCAAACGGCTTGTCGGTGGCCGCCTTGCATTTCACAATATGCTCGCGCAAGGTTTCCGGATGCATCGAACCGGCGCCAATCAGGCCCAGCCCTCCGGCATTGCTTACAGCCGATGCCAGCCTCCAGCCGCTGCACCATACCATACCGCCCGAAATAATGGGATATTGGATTCCGAATAATGTTGTAATACGGTTTGACATAGTCTCAAAATTTATCTGTTGGCTATTTCTATAATGTAACTGGCGTGAAATTGTTCACCGGCTGCCAGTTTTTGCATCCATTCTTTGTCGGCAAACTCGCCTCTGTAGCCGCTTTCGTCGCAGCGTCCATACCATGGCTCAATGCATACAAAAGGGGCGTTTTTTTGGGGTGGCGACCATAGTCCCACGACGGGTGCGTCAAAATGTACGGTCAGCCAGGGCCGCTTCTCTTTGTCCATTAGGCATACACTGTGCACTTGCCCGTTCTCTACAATAAGCGCATCTTCGGCAAACAGGCTGTTAGTGAGTGGAAGTGCTTCCTTGGTGGCCAATTGATAGCGGTGGGCAGTGTCCGCGCCTCCATTTTTAATGAGGATATAGGATAATTCTTGTGCGTCAAATCCGAAAAAGCCTTTTACTTCATCTTCGGCTTGAAAATCAGGATAATAAAAAGCAGGATGCGCACCAATTTGGAACGGCATGCTGCCATTGCCGGTGTTTTTCACTGTCCAAAGCACTTTTACCTTGTTGTCCATGAGTTGGTAACCGATTTCCAATTCAAATGCGAAAGGATATTTTTCCAGACTTTCTTCGTCGCTTCTCAATCGGAAGCGGATGGTGTCTTCACTTTGTTCCACCAATTCAAATTCCCTGTCACGGGCAAATCCGTGTTGCGACAGATTGTAGGTCTGTCCGTTAATGCGGTATTCGTTCTGATACACATTGCCTACAATGGGAAACAGCACGGGCGAGTGACGTTTCCAATAGAGTGGGTCGGCTTGCCATAGATATTCTGTCTGATGGGCAACCAGACTGCAAAGTTCCGCACCCAGCGAGTTGATTTTAATACTGATGTGAGCGTTTGATAATGAATATTCCATAACCGTTTGTCGTTTGTAAATGAATACACAAATGAATCCCATTTACCGACAAAGGTAGTGAAAGCCGAGTGCAGAGGCAAATTGGGAAACGAAGTTTTACAATTTAACTATGCCGAGGCGCCTCCTACCTTCTGAAAAGGTAGTGAAAGCCGAGTGCAGAGGCAAATTTGGTGCAAGCCGAATCCAATAGTAAGCTTGCTTAAGTTTTGGTGAGGCGCCGCCCAAATTCAGTTACTAAATTGGGAAACGAAGTTTTACAATTTAACTATGCCGAGGCGCCTCCTATCTTCTGAAAAGGTAGTGAAAGGTGATCGCAAAGTCAAATTTGGTGCAAATCGAATCCAATAGTAAGCTTGCTTAAGTTTTGGTGAGACGCCGCCCAAATTCAGTTTCTAAATTGGGAAACGAAGTTTTACAATTTAACTATGCCGAGGCGTCTCCTACCTTCTGCAAAGGTAGTGAATATTTCCTGGTCATCCCGCACTTGATGCGGGATTCAGAAGCGCGGCTTATAGCGCTGTAAATATATCTCTATTACAAGGCACTGAAACGGATGCTGACATCTCCTCTTCCAACAGCTTCCTCCAAACCGCTACTGTTGCCTATTTTGCCAATGCGCGTATAACTATAGCCGGTTGAAAACGATTGGTAAAACAAAACCAGACAATTGTTGCCAAACAACATTAAGTCTCCCGTTTCTATTCGTCTCGGCCGTTCGCT
The DNA here is from genome assembly GCA_017694875.1 of Candidatus Gallipaludibacter merdavium. Lineage (GTDB taxonomy): Bacteria > Bacteroidota > Bacteroidia > Bacteroidales > Paludibacteraceae > Gallipaludibacter > Gallipaludibacter merdavium. The sequence goes on along the minus strand of JADIMG010000009.1, from coordinate 14,502 downwards.
GTTGGTAGGCAAACTTTCCGGCAGGTAGCTGTATTTCTCGTTTCCGTTCAGTTCCTCCATTTGTAGGGTGAGCGGTAACATTTGTACAAAGGCTTGTGCGGTAGCGTTGTCTTCCAATTGGGCTTCAAATGATTTGCTGCCAATCTGAATAAGAATCTGGTTTGTCATGATTATTGTTGTGTCTGTTGTCTCGGTTGTGTCTGTGGTGTTTTCTTCTTCTGTTGTGTCACTGATAGGGGGTTGCCCTTGTCCGTTGCCGGGCAACCCTCCATTCGGTTCACATGCTTGCATAATGGTAACGAACGTTATCCATAAAAGCAGAATGATGGGGCTGTTCTTCATACGCTTATTGCAGATATTGGCGGAAAAAACGTTCAATCTTGTCGTATGGAATTACTCCTGCCTCATTGTCATACAGGTCCACATGGCTGGCTCCGGGTATTATCATCAGCTCTTTGTTGTCGCCGGTCAGACGTTTGAAGGCGTCCTCGCTGAAATAGCGTGAGTGGGCTTTCTCGCCGTGTATCATCAGTACGGCACTTCTTATTTCGTTGCTATAGGCCAGTAGTGGCGTGTTGATAAAGGAGAGGGCTGACGTAACGTTCCAACCCTTGTTGGAGTTGAGCGAACGTTTGTGATAGCCGCGTGGGGTTTTGTAATAGTCATAATAGTCTTTTACAAATTGGGGCGCATCGGCAGGAAGTGGGTCCACCACACCGCCCGCCAGGGCATAAGTGCCGTTCTTGGCGTCTTCTGTACGCTGGGCATTGAGTTGCTGTTTGAGTGCATAGCGTCCGTTTTCGTCCATAGAGTCGAAATAGCCATTGGCATTGACGCGGCTCATGTCATACATGGTTACAGTTACCGTGGCTTTAATGCGTGTGTCTATTGCAGCCGCATTGAGGGCCATGCCGCCCCAACCGCAAATGCCGATGATGCCAATGCGTTCCGGGTCAACATCCTCACGGGTGCTCAAATAGTCAACCGCTGCGCAAAAGTCTTCCGTATTGATGTCCGGCGAAGCCACATATCTGGGTTCTCCGCTGCTCTCTCCCGTATATGACGGGTCAAAAGCAATGGTCAGAAAGCCCCGTTCGGCCATGGTTTGTGCATAAAGGCCCGACGATTGTTCCTTTACTGCGCCAAACGGTCCACTTACGGCAATGGCAGGCAATTGTCCCTTGGCGTTTTTCGGTTTGTACAAATCTGCGGCAAGGGTGATGCCGAAACGGTTTTTGAAATGTACACGCTCCGTCGTTACGTATTCGCTCGGACGGAAGGTTTTGCTTTCTTCTTGTGCTTGAATCCTATTCATAATGGTCAATAAAATAAAGGTGATAATTAATGCTGTTTTATTCATGTGCGGTTTTGTTTGAATGGTTATTTGTCATGCTGATAATTCAGTTACAAAGATAGGAGGAAATAAGGAAGGAATAAGTAAACGGATTACGGATAAAAGTAACTGATTTACGGATTTGTCTGTCTGTTGCAGGATGTGGAAATATAAAAACGTGACAATTTGTTGTGCTATAGTGGATGATTACATAAAAAATGATAAATGCGGATGGTTCATGAATTATGGCTCGCTTCTTGTCGAAAGGAATGAAAATGCAAGAATCAACGATATGGAGATTTATGAAATGAGTTTCAGCCCAACGGGCGGAACACGTAGAGTGGCTGATGTGTTGGCGGCTGCATGGAGTGATAATGTGTGCCAGATTGATTTGGCAGCACCGCATTTTAAGGTGGATGTAACTTTTTCGGAAGATGATGTGGTGTTGATGGCTGTTCCTTCTTACGCTGGTCGTGTTCCCGCATTGGCGGTGGAGCGCATCCGTACCATGGAGGGCAATAATGCGCGTGCTGTGCTTTTGTGTGTATATGGCAATCGTGCCTATGAAGATACTCTGCTGGAATTGAGCGATGTGGTCGAGGCGCTTCATTTCAGGGTGGTGGCGGCAGTAGCGGTCATAGCAGAACATTCCATTGTTCGGCATTATGGAGCCGGTCGTCCGGATGCTGATGATAAGGAGCTGCTGGAGGTGTTTGCAGGAAAAATAGAACGCAAGTTGCTCAATGGCGATTTCACTCCGCTTTCCTTGCCAGGTAATCGTCCATATAAACCGTTGAAAAATGCGGCCATTGTACCCATGCCACAAGCGGACTGCAATGCCTGTGGTTGGTGTGCCAAGCAATGTCCAGTGCAGGCTATTGACCTGCTCCATCCGGATGTGGTGAATGCGGATAAATGCATGGGGTGTATGCGTTGTGTAGCTTATTGTCCGCGCTCGGCACGAAAAATCCCCGCAGAGAAATATGCTTTTCTCGACAATATGTTGCAAAAAGTGGCAACGGAACGTAAAACAGCCGAATTGTTCTGCTGATGTCTATTGATGCTTTTCTGTGTCTGCCAGTTTTTTTACAGGACGGGCTGGCACTCCGGCAACAAGGGTGTTGGGGGCTACGTCTTTTGTAACCACAGCTCCAGCGGCAATAATGGCATTGTCGCCAATGTGGATGCCTTGCAGCAAAGTGGCGTTTGAACCTACCCACACGTTCTTGCCCAAGTGTATGGGAGCGGGGTAGGTAATGCCTCTTTTTTCAGGTTCCACACAATGGTTCAGCGTGGCAAACACAACATTGTGTCCTATCTGGCAGCCGTCGCCAATAAATACACCGCCATGGTCCTGAAAATGGCAACAGGCATTGATAAACACATTCTCACCTACATGTATGTTTTTCCCGAAGTCGCTGTAGAGGGGTGGAAACACGTTCAGCGATGCCGGCACCTCATAGCCGAATAGTTGTGAAAGCAACTGGCGTATTTCCTCCTGTGTGTGATAACTACTGTTCAATTGGAAAGTGATGCGCCGTGCCTCCTCACTCATTTGATGCATAAATTCGTGTATTTCTTCGCTTTCGAGCAATGCTCCGGTTTTTACGTATGCAATAAAATCGTTCAGTTCCATAATCTTGTTTTTTGAGATGCAAAGGTAAGCAGCGTCGCTTGTATAATGGATAAACGGATTACGGATGGAAGTAACTAATTTACAGAAAATAGGCAGTTTTAATCGGCTTCAATGATGACAATTATTGTAAAGTACGTATATGGATTTATGATTTAGATGAAATGATAATGGATAAGGTGCATAATCATATAGAAATGAAAGAAAAAATGTATCTTTGCAATGATAAAAAGAATAATATCATGACGGAGAATCAGAAAAGAGCAATTATAGAGAGCGGAAAAGATTATTTCCGTACTTCTATTGTACCAAATCATATTAAGAATTTGAATAAATTACGATTGAAGGATTTTGATGTTAATCCTTTTTTGATTAACTATCTTGCTGCATTTTTATGTGGTGATACTACGCCTTATTCGTTGGCAAAGGCTCTTGTGTATCCAAGAATTTTAGGGACAAGTGTAAATACAAGCTTTGGACAGAATATTCAAATTTTCATATCTCAATTGGCAGAGGTTGCAGGATGTGCTTCTGGCATTGATGGGATTGATATAGAGTTTATTGATGCACTTGATGGAAGAAAAAAAATATTGCCAATGCAAAGCGGGGCCTCAGACCATTAATAAGGATGATGTGGCTACTATATTAGGGCATTTTAAACGATTGATAGGAAAGGCGCGTCTTGATAGAATTCCTTTACAGATGGACGATATGATTGTTGGAGTTTTGTATGGTGATAGAATTTCTGCTAATTATAAGACAATTGCAGCAACCTATCCTGTTTACTGTGGAGCAGAGTTTTGGGAACATATTACTGGTGATAAAACATTTTATTATCAACTATCAAGGGCATTTGGTGAAGTTGTAGAGGAAGATGGTATTGATGGAAGTTCTCTTATCTTGCAAAAAGTAGAAGATATTGCTAATGAAATCATGGAAAAGGGTGGGTTGTAAATATGCATTTCATATCTGAAAATAATCTTGCTGCCTTGATTGGAACATCAAATGCGACAGTTCAAAGATGGGGAGAGAGTGGTGTTTATCCTTCGCATCAAGAAAATGGCTTGAAAGGTTTTTTTCTTGAAGAATTGGAAAATATTCCCGAAGTAAAAAGGATGTTGTATAGTTGTTGGGATGAAGAGCTTGATACACATCCGATACGTAAGTATACTTCAATTGAGCTTTTTGCAGGCTGTGGAGGACTGGCATTGGGCTTGTCTATGGCTGGTTTCACTCATGTTTTACTTAATGAGTATGACCATTCTGCGTGCAATACCCTTCGTGTAAATCGTCCAGAATGGAATATAATCGAGCGTGATGTGTGTGATATTGACTTTACTCCTCTTCGAGATAAAGTGGATTTCTTATCAGGAGGGTTTCCTTGTCAAGCTTTTTCATATGCTGGGAAGCAAGGTGGGTTTAATGATACACGAGGCACGCTCTTTTTTGAGTTGGCACGTGCAGTAAAAGAGATTCGTCCAAAAGTATTTATGGGTGAGAATGTAAAAGGACTTATTTCTCATGATAATGGGCGAACCTTCAATACCATAAAAAATACTATTGCGGAATTGGGTTACACTCTTGTAGAACCTCGTGTTTTGAAAGCAGTTATGTATCAAGTGCCGCAAAAGCGTGAACGACTTATTTTAATTGCAATTAGAAATGATTTAGCTGCAAAAGTGAAATTTCATTGGCCATCTCCTTATACTCGAGTCCTTACGTTAAAAGATGCTTTTTATAAAGGCTTACTCTATGATGTGGATGTACCTGTTTCAGAGGGATCTAAGTATCCAATCAAGAAACAAAAGATATTGGATTTGGTGCCTCAAGGTGGTGATTGGCGTAATCTCCCAGAAGAAGTTGCAAAAGAATATCTGGGAGGTAGTTGGTTTTTGGGTGGAGGTAAGACAGGGATGGCGCGTCGTCTTTCTCTTAATGAGCCTTCTCTTACATTGACATGCTCGCCTTGCCAAAAACAAACAGAACGTTGTCATCCATTGGAAACACGTCCATTGACGGTGAGAGAATATGCTAGGATACAGACATTTCCTGATAACTGGCTTTTCACAGGAACAATGAATGATAAATATAAGCAAATTGGTAATGCTGTTCCTGTTAATTTGGCATGGGCTATAGGGCGTTCTTTAATTCGGTTATTTAACGATATACAAACGATTATGCCAATGGAGACTTGTGACTGTTCTGATGCTGTCGCTCAAATTGTTAGAAAACTTAATGAAGGTGATACAAGAGAGAAATCTAAAATAAAAACTGAAGTGTCCGGAAATAAAAATAAGGGAGTGAAGCAACTGAACTTGTTTGATGTACTTTTAGAATATCCTAACGGTATTATTCCAAATATATTGAAAGAACCTGACGTTAAAAAATATTCGAATTCCAATAAAATAGATACTTCTGTGGATGCGTTGATTTGTCTTGTTAAAAAAGATAATATTGGCAAGTTTCTTGATAAAACAGCAACAATTTATTATACAGGAAAAAGATTTCCTTCAACCGTTAGATTGGATAAGTTGTGTTATTTTGTTCCATATATACCTGGACAAGGAATACGTGATTTATATATGATAAAAATTGTTCGGGTGGGAACAAAAAAGGAAGGAGAGGCTGATGCTTCTCATGATTACAGGTTGGTATTTGAAATAGAATATCTTAGGCCATTGTTTCCAGACTATAGGCCATGTAAGTTGGATATTTGGCATACATATACAGACTTGAAATTAGAAGAGTTAATGACATTTGATTGATGATACATGGTATAAATAGTGAAATGTGTTGTTGGCCTTTTGTGTATTTATGAGGATTATTTGTACAGACAAACTAAAATGCGGGACAATGGAAGAACTGATAAGATTGGATAATGTGGAGGACTATAACCGCTTGTTCGGACTCAAAACCCTCCATCCTTTGGTGAGTGTGGTCGATTTGTCGGAAGCAACAACTTTTCCGACCCGTTTCACCTTAAATTATGGTGTCTATGCCTTGTTTCTCAAGCAGACCATGTGTGGCGATATCCGTTATGGCAAGCAGGCCTATGACTATCAGGAAGGCACAATAACCAGTTTCGCACCCGGACAGGTAGTCTTTACGGAAATGTCTGCCGATACCCGTCCTTTGGCCCGTGGACTTTTGTTTCATCCTGACTTGATTAAGGGCACTGCTTTGGGACGCGAAATCAAGTCTTATTCCTTTTTTTCCTATAATTCTTCGGAAGCACTCCATATCTCCGACGAAGAAAAGGGTATTTTTCAGGATTGTTTGGACAAGATTGCACAGGAAATCACCCGTCCTACTGACCGCTTGAGCAAGCGTCTCATTGCGGGCAATATTCAGTTATTGCTTGACTACTGTATGCGCTTTTACGAACGCCAGTTCCAGACGCGCACTTCGGTCAACCGTGATGTGTTGAGCCGTTTTGAAACGCTGCTCGACGATTATTTCAAGGGCGATTTGCCGCAAAACGAAGGCCTGCCCACAGTGCGCTATTTTGCCGACAAGGTATTCCTTTCACCCAATTATTTTGGCGACTTGATTAAGAAGGAAACCGGACGTACCGCCCAGGAATACATCCAAAGCAAAATCATCGACCAAGCCAAGGAAATGGTTTTGGGCAGCTCCAAGTCGGTCAATGAAATTGCTTATGAACTGGGCTTTCAATATCCGCAGCACTTTAGCCGTGTCTTCAAAAAGGGAGTGGGCTATACTCCCAACGAATACCGACGCCTGCAAATGGCTGCATCATAACGACTGATTTTTGCCAGTTTCTCTGAGGATTGCCAATATAAGATGTAAGGTGCCCGCAATTCCGCACTTTAAACCAATTCGGTCAATGGATTTGGGAGATTAACCCCTTACGGTCTAATGACCGATTGGGGTTTAATCTTCTTGTTCATAATAATAAGAGTAATCAATTCCTTTCATAAAGGTTTCCCGGTCGTTAATCTTGTCAGTAAGTGCAGGGCGCAGAAGTACTTTCAGTTCATCACTATTAGCCACACTCTGCGTCATGGCATCAAGGTAAGATTTCTTGTTTACATTGCTCCAGTCCACACAAACTCTAAGATTCTTTTTTAGCATCAGGTCAAGCCAAATACGGGTGGCACGTCCGTTGCCTTCACGGAAAGGGTGGGCTATGTTCATTTCCACGTACTTGTCTATTATTTTTTCAAAACTTGTTTCGGGCATACGTTCTATCTGTTCCAATGTAGCTGGAAGGTATTGAACCATCGCAAACTGGAATCCTCCTTTGGCTATGTTTACGGTGCGTATCTGTCCTGCAAAATCGTATAGTCCACCTAACAAATAGGCATGAATCTGCTGCAAACCTTTTACCGTTCCCACTTCAATGTTTCCAGTTAAAATAATATCAAACAAAGTGTATGCTTTTCGTTTACTTTGTTCATCAATTGTTTCTTCCCTGTCATCAAAGAAACGGATGGATATTTTATTTATCTTGGTCATAATGAAATTCGTCTATCAGTCTTTCAGCTTCTTCTGCTCCTTTTTCAACGTTCTCCTTTGACAAGATAGTCACGAAGGATTTGCGTAGCCCAAATCCTGAATTGTACACCACGGTGCGACTTGATACGATAGCCTACACTGATTATCATGTCAAGGTTATAGTATGCCAGATTTCGTTCAACAGTTCTGTCTCCTTCATTTTGAACTGTTGCAAAAAATGCAACAGTTGAGTCTGGATTCAATTCTCCATCCTCAAACACATTCTTTATATGTCTCGAAATGGTAGATTTGTTCCTCTGAAACAGTTCTGCCATTTGGTCGGCAGTAAGCCATACAGTATCATTGCATAGAGTTACCTCTATCCTTGACTTTCCATCCTCTGTTTGGTAAAGAATTATATTTCCATTGTCATTTTGCTCATTCATGGCTGATACTCTTTTTTACGCTTACCCTAAAATCTTGAATATAGGCTCCTATTTGAATAATCGAAATTATCAGAAGCAAAGATACAAATTTATTGTGCAGTAATGGCCAACATACTTCAATAACTTGTTGTTTAAAAAGAATAAGACCCATACATTTGATGTACAGGTCTTGTGAAATATCAGTTCTCTTCAATCTTTAATACGGAAACCCTTTGGCCAGTCCTCCTTCACTTGTTTCCTTGTAGAGCGACGGCAGGTCTTTTCCGGTTTCCTTCATCACTTGCACCACTCTGTCAAACGAAACACGGTGCTGCCCGTCGGTAAAGGCGGCATAGAGGTTGGAGTCCAAAGCTCGCGCAGCTGCATATGCATTGCGTTCTATGCATGGAATCTGTACTAATCCGCACATCGGGTCACAAGTCATGCCCAAGTGATGTTCAAGGGCCATTTCTGCTGCATATTCAATTTGCGAAGGACTGCCGCCGAATAATTGGTTGGCTGCGGCAGCTGCCATGGCACAAGCGACTCCTACTTCACCTTGACAACCCACTTCTGCACCGGAGATAGAGGCGTTTTCTTTGACAATGTTTCCAATCAAACCGGCTGTAGCCAACGCACGCAGTATTTGTTTGTCACTAAATTCGCGACTTTCCTGTAAATGGTATAGTACGGCAGGAACGACACCCGATGAACCGCAAGTTGGGGCTGTGACTATCTTGCCGCCTGAAGCATTTTCTTCACTCACTGCCAAGGCATAGGCAAATACCAATCCGCGTGATTGCAAGGATGCTTTGTAGCCTCTGGCACGTACATAATAGGTGCTGGCTTTGCGGCGGAGGTTGAGCGGACCCGGCAATACGCCTTCATTGTCAAGACCTCTTCTGATGGACTCTTTCATCACGGTCCATACTGTATTGAGATAGTCCCAAATGTCGTCGCTTTCACAACCTTCCACATATTCCCAATAGCTTCTTCCCGTTTTACCGCACCAATGCATGATGTCGGTGAGGTTTTGCATAGGATATAGGCGTGTAGGATGTTCGTCGCGAGAACGGCCGTCGGTGATGGTGCCACCACCAATGCTATATACGGTCCATGACTCAACAACCTGACCACCAATTCCGATTGCTTCAAATTTCATGGCGTTGGGATGATAGGGTAAAAACTCTTTGGGTTTCCAATGAATAGTTACTTGCGTGCCTTGCTCAAAAGCCGAATGGATGGCGACGTCTGTAAGGTGCCCTTTGCCTGTAGCTGCCAAACTTCCGTACAATGTCACTTCAAATGTTCTGCATTCAGGGTGACGGCTTCTGAATATTTCTGCTGCTTTGCGTGGTCCCATCGTGTGACTGCTTGATGGTCCTAAGCCTATTTTAAAAATTTCCTTGATTGATTCCATACCTAATTAACTAAATGACTTTGCAAAAATAGTGAAAGCCGAGTGCAAAGCAAAATGCAAAACGAAGTTTTGTAATTTTGCATTGCCGAGGCGCCTCCTATTTTATTCAAAAATAGCGAAAGCCGGGAGGATGGACAAATGCAAAACGGAGTTTTGTAATTTTGCTTTGCCGAGGCGCCTCCTATTTTATTCAAAAAATATTTTTACTTTATACGTCATACCGCAGAAGTGCGGTATCCAGAAATAACAAAGACACAGAATATGAATAACCAACTCAAAAATTGGGCGACGTAATTACGGGTTATGTGATTTTTTGCCTGTATTGGGTGCGGATTATGTGAAAGTCGGCTCTGAAAATATGCGGATTATGTGAATTGGCTTTGATTTATAAAGTCAATTACCTATTTTTGTGTGCAAAATAGTGTGCAATGTCACAAGTTTATACATACAAATACCCACACCCTGCTGTAACCGTCGATGCGCTGGTGTTTGGCTTTGACGGAACGGATTTACGTTTACTCCTCATTGAGCGTGGTAAAGAACCTTATGCCGGTAAATGGGCTTTCCCAGGTGGATTTATGGAAATGGATGAAACAGCGGAAGAAGGGGTTTTGCGTGAATTGCAGGAGGAAACAGGACTGCAGGTGGTCAACATGCGTCAGATAGGGGCATTTTCGGCTGTTCATCGTGACCCGCGCGAAAGGGTGGTGAGCATTGCTTTCTACACGCTGGTGCGTCTCGAAGATGATTCTGTGCTGCAGGCGGGCGATGATGCATGTAAGGCACATTGGTTTCATCTCTCTGAGCTACCGCCTTTGGCATTTGACCATAGCGACATACTGATGGTCGCTTTGCAAACTTTTCAATCCGATTTGCGTTTGGCTTTATGGGGAAAAGAAAGCACGCTATGGCTGCAACAGTTCAAAAAAGAGGATTGGAAACTTCTTGCCGAAAGGGTGGAACATTTCATGAAGGAGCAGAAGCACGATAGAATGGATAATTTAGACAAAGGATTATAATAACATGACAAAAACAAATGTAATGAGAGTCAGCCCGGATAATATTCAGTCGCTCAAACCAAACGAAGTGTTTGTGTTTGGCAGCAATTTGTCAGGGTCTCATGGGGGTGGTGCTGCCTTGGTGGCCTATCGGAAATTTGGTGCCATTTGGGGACAAGGAGTAGGTTTGCAGGGACAAAGCTATGGCATTCCGACTATGCACGGAGGTGTGGAGGCAATCAAACCCTATGTGGATGAATTTATTGCTTTTGCTCGCCAGCATCAGGACCTTGTTTTTCTGGTTACACGTGTCGGATGTGGCATAGCTGGCTTTACCGACAACGAAATCGCACCGCTTTTTAGCGAAGCAAAGCAGCTGGAAAATGTCTATTTGCCACGTTTATGGTGGTCAATAGCATGAAAATGTACTTTCATTTCCTTCTAAGTGGTTGAATATCACTTGCTGTAATCGTGTGCCGATTTTTTTTCAAACTTTTTCTCTGATTTATTTGGTGGAATGCCCAAAACGCTCTATCTTTGCACTCGCAATTCAGCAATGGCTCCGTAGCTCAACTGAATAGAGTACCACACTACGGATGTGGGGGTTATGGGTTTGAATCCCGTCGGAGTCACAAAGAGGCAATCAGTAATGGTTGCCTCTTTTTTTTGTTTGTATAACAACTTTCATCAAATCCTTAGAAAAAGAATGGGGCTGTATCAAAATGATTCATTTGATACAACCCCTTTAAGGTATGTCAGAATATGTAAGATGCAAGGCGCTGAAGGTGAGGGCGCTGGGAGTTTACTGACGTTAATGACCGAGCCTGAATCCTGATAGCAACGAAGCAAATTGCATATTATGACACACTGTCATAGTTGCTAAGATTTTAGGTGTTATTTGATGATAACTCGGGCAGAACCGTTTTCACCGATAAGTTTGATAAGGTAAACGCCTGGCTGGCTGAAGTTGTAGCTGGTGCTGTATTCGCTGCCGGCTTTTACATTTTCTTGATGCAGAACACGGCCTAATTGGTCATAAATAATCAGACGTGTGTCATAAGGTATATGGCTGCAGGTGATGTTCACCCAACCATCGCTTAAGCTAGGATAGGCGTTAATGGTGCAGCGGTCGTCTGTAATATGCTTGTTGCCCGTAGGCGTTGTGTCTTCTGCTTCTTGTTCTGGAAGGGCAAATGCCAGATATAAGTCATTGCTTTGACTCTCGTTGGCTGTGCCATAGTTGGTTTTGTTGTATAAAATACTTCCCAACATCTCATCTGCCATGGGCAGCAATGCCTTTTTGATTTCTCCTATAATGGTGCTTTGCAACAAACCTTCTTTTACAAGACTGTGGAGGATGCCGTCTATACCAACGTTGATGGCGTCCATCACTTCATCGGTCTTTTTCTGGTGCTCGTTGCTTTCGGAGAATGTGAGGTAGGTGTCAATGCCCGGTTTTTTAAGATGAAGCAGGAGCAGGTTGCTCAGCTCTTCAGGTGTTTGAGGCATGTTCAATTGTCCTTCTAACAAGGAGCCATATCCCGCAATCATGTCGTTGACAGTCTGATTGATAACATCCCAATAGTCATCAATCAATCTTCTTACCATTGGTTCCAGACCGTCATGTAGTTTTGTGCGGGCATAGGAATCGAAATCTTCGTATGCAGGAACATCTTTCAGCAAGCGGCTTTCAATTTCTACTATGGTGTTGTTTTCGTTGAGTGTAACATATCTGTAAGGACATGGATAGGTAACGGTAGAGCCGGTGGCAATGTCATAGATGGAATCGGTTTTGGTGCTGTTATAATCCATGGCAATGTCGGAAATGTGGAAATGGCCGGTAAATACAACTCTGATACCTGCCTGCATGAATTGTTCTTTTACGAGGCTGTCTTCACGGATTACGTAAGGTGAGGCAATGGAGGCCTGACCATTGAAATGCTCTACCAGGTTGTGGTGCATGATGGCTATTACTTGTTTACCGGAATGGTTGGCTTCTTGGGCTTGGTTGCACAACCATTCCAGTGTGGAGGGCTTGATGCGTCCGTCGGTAATGCAGATGTCTGCGCTGTCGCCTTGCGATTGGAAGGTGTTTTTTTCATACATACAGCCGTCAATGCCAAGCACTACCAGATTGTCAAGAACTTCTGCAGCATAACTCAAAGAGTTTTCGTCACGTTTCACGTTTTGTCCATATCCGTATGCTTCATATAAGGAGGCAAATTCTTCTGCGCTTACAGTACTGGCAAATTCAGTGTGGTCGCCGTTGTATAAATGGGCATTGGGGTTGTTGACGTCGTGATTGCCGGGAACAACCAACACTTGTATGCCTTCAGCTTGCAATTGGTTTAGGTAGTCTACCACCATTTCATGGCTGGCTCTTTCGCCGTCTTTGGTCAAGTCACCAGGTATCAATACCAAATCTGGATGTGATTCAATGATTTTGCTGATCATAGTGGCTAAAATGTCTTCACTTTCTTGTAGCAGTTTGCGGTCAGAAGCAAGGTATTCTTCAAAAGCACTGCCTGCTTGTACCAGTAAAGAAGGGGCCATTACGTGGATGTCGCTCAAAACCATGATGTTCTTGTCTTTTCTTTCTGTCGTTGGAGCTGCAATGCTGAAAAAGGCAGATATGATTTCTGCTCCAGACTCATTAACGGCTTTGATGGTATAATCACCGAGTTCGAGTTGGTTACCAATCTCAAATACACCACTATTGTCGAGGCGGTCTCCTTCTATGGTTAAGGATGGGTTGAGTGCAACAGAACCTAAATCCTTGAAAAGAAGCAGTTGACAGCCACCAGGCAAGCCGCTATAGTTGGCGTTGATGTTTTCACCTAATGCGGGTGCGGCGTTTACGGTGATGGAAGGTGTGAACGTGGCTTGTTCCAGTTTCAGACTCACATTGTCAACATAGCCGTCTGTAGCGTAACCGGCTTCTTCTTCGTAGCATTGAATCTCCACTTTTACTTGTGTTATGCCGGACAGAAGTGTAAACGTACTTTCTACGGGTATCAATTGGGTGGTCTTGTTGCGGTCGCCGGCTTTCACATTGCCAATCTCAACGGTTTTCTTGACGCTTCCCTGTGCGTCCATAAATTGATATACGATTTTTACATAATCATCTTGTCCTTCATAGCCTCCTGCCAATGCGCTCATACGGGCAACTACCTCGCTGTTGTTGATGCTGGTTTGCAGGTCGGCAGGAAGTTGAATAATCTGGTAGGAAGCATTGTGAAAACCACTGCCAACTTCCCACAAACTTTGATCTTGATTACCGCAGAAAAGCTGGTCGTCTCCATTCATGCCGGTCGGGATGTTCTCGGCAGAAAAATCCAGACTGGAATAGCTACTGGTATGTATACCGCCATTTTCCCATCCGCTGGAGGTCCAGCCGTTTGTCCCGTTGGAGGCATCACCGTTTACCACTAATTCCTTGCCGTAATAGTCGTTTGCGTCTTGTGCCTGACTGAGGCAGAGCGTCAATAAACATGACGCCAAAAGTAATGTTCTTTTCATGCAACTTTGTATTTTGAATAAATGCTGCACAAAAGTAGTAGGCACTTGTTGCGAAACTGATACTATTCTATTTCAAGAATGTGATATAATAGTGAAAGAAAAGGAAACATTTATGTCAGAATGATGACAGAAAAACGCATGGTAATATCTTCTTTATTTGCTGGAAGAGGTGAAGTTTTTCCGATGCTTCATAATGGTTTTCATGTTTTTCTGTGCCCATTCAGTTAAAGATAAAATAATAGGTACCAGTGATTTTCCGGTTTCTGTCAGCTCATATTCCACTTTTATGGGGACTTGTGGAAACACCGTCCGCTTCACCAAGCCATCTGCTTCCAATGTATGCAGAGTATTGGAAAGGACTTTGGTGGAAATGTCTGGTATCAACTTCGCTAATTGGTTGAATCGTGACGGATTGTTTTCATTAAGAACGAAAATAACCAGCAAAGCCCACTTGTTTCCAAAGCGAGCTACAACATTTCGGATGGGACAAATCTCGATAATGGAATTTTTTTCTTCTTTTTTTGCCATGCTAATGGATTGTTTTTCTGCAAAAGTAACCTTTTGGTTACTTGATTACAATTTTGTAAGTTGTTGTTTTATAATAGTTTAATATGTATATTTGCACTGTCAAAATGAAAGTAGATATCAGATGCAAAGTTAGTGTTTGGGCGTAAAAATGGCAAGATGGCACGGATGATATATGAACCCTTATATAT
>JADIMG010000008.1 GCA_017694875.1 Candidatus Gallipaludibacter merdavium | reverse complement strand
TCCAGTTTATATCCGGTAGTGATAAATTCGGGACAGTCCCAAAAGCTGGCGGTAGGCTCAATAGTCATGCAATAAGTAATTGCTGCAACTAGAAAGGTAAGCCACCCCACCAAGTTGTTAATCTTGTTGTATTGTTTCATTCTTATATTATTTAATAATATGTTTGTTTTAATAAACACAGAAGCACGGAGACACAAAGAGATGATTGGGCAGATGCGAAATAAAAAACTCTGTGCCTCCGTGTCTCCGTGTTCCATACATCCTTTCTTTATGCATAGTCGGCGCAAAGATAGTGATTTTCACCTCAGCGGAAGTATACACCCGATAGTTTTTCGTTTTTTTATCATTACTGTCTTGTTTTAGAAAAAGTTGATTTCCGCTCCGCATGTATATGCGTTGATGTTCGCATATATGTGAGGGGTGGGATGCAACTATTTAATATTCTTTTTCGTCCCGCTTGTCAAAGCCGATATTGTCGTTCCATATCTGCCTCCGATTCCGATAGAAATTATTTTGTGAGAGAAAAAGAACCACACGAAATACCTTTTACTTACGCTTTGCAGAATTCATTTAAAAACGACCGATTCAAAAGAATTTATATATATGTCATAAATATTTCTTCTGTTTTTTTGTGGTTTCTAATATTTTTTTACTTACTTTGCCCGTCAAGCTGTAAAACCTGAATCCATATTGTATGATGATAAGAAAAAGAAATGAATATTTGAAAAAAGTCCTTCATTGTCTGTTTTTGTCATCAAAATAACGGCACAAAGTATGGACACATTGTCTAATGTGAACACTCGACGAGGCGAGCCATATCCTCGTACGCCGGATTTGCCTCCGGCGTCTTCTCCTGACACTCAAAGCTTATCGTCAGGGGTGTCGGTAAAGTATGCTCCGCATCCAGACAAGCGATGGTATGTGTTGCGCGTCACTTACAACCGGATTGGCAAAGCTTACGAACTTTTGTTAGGTGCTAAAATGGAAACATATTTTCCGAATCATTATGTGTATAAAACGATACAAGGAAAGAAGAAACGAGTGCTTGAACCACTTCTTCCCAATATCATTTTTGTTTATGATACACCCGGATGCGTCTTTTCCTTTGTCAAGAATCCTCTGCACAACTCCTTCATCAATTTTTATTTGAATCATTTCAAACAAGATGAATATGGAAAAAATCCTCCCCTTACCGTGGGTTACAACGAGATGATGAACTTCATAAACTTAACGAGTGTGGACAACGAACACATCCGTGTAGTTGATTCAGAGCAATGCCGTTATAAAAGCGGCGACTTGGTACGTGTAACCGAAGGTGATTTCAAAGGCGTGACCGGTCGCGTGGCAAGGGTATCCGGCCAGCAACGGGTGGTGGTAGAGCTGGAAGGGCTTTGCCTGGTAGCCACGGCCTACGTGCCAAGCGGGTTTTTGATGAAAGTGGAATGATTGGTTACTTTGGTGGTAAAGGAAACATAAAAGAATAAAAGAATTATTTTATAAATAAAGAGATATGGTAAAGACAAGAAGATTGATATCTTTCAGCCTAATAATGGTATTATTTTCGTTTTTGGGTAATGGATTTGCACAGAATCGTAAAGGGCAAATTTTTTATTCTCAAAATGACGGACTGTATTGGGCTGCTATTAAAACGGATTATTTCAGGGAATTTGTAGCTCGACAACGTAGTATGAATTGGTGTTGGGCTGCTTGTACACAAATGGTTCTAAACTATCAAGGCGTTAATGTTACGCAAGAGGAAATTGTAGAACGGGTATTTGGGGCGCAAGTGGATAGACCTGGTGATGTTAATGATATAGTTAAAGGAGCCAGTGGATGGTATGTCAAAGGTCGTCGAATTTATGCAGGATATGATCATCCTTTATCTGCACAGAAAATGATAAATGATTTGGTAAATAAGTATCCGTTGATTGTAGGTCTTAGTATGCCTAATCAAAATATTGGGCATGCTTATGTTCTTACAGGAATATCTTTTTTAAAATACGGTGATAATATCGTACCTCAAGGCGTGATATTACGAGACCCGTGGCCTGACAATGCTTCACGGACAACACTGACTTGGTCTGATTTTTCAAATCGCGTGCATACAATAGTTCATGTATATCCTAATTAAAATAGTAATGTTATGAAAAGAAAGGTTTTGTTATTATTCATTTCATTGGCTGTCTTATTGTTTTTAGTCCCTGTTTCTAAAGCCAATGCTCAGTTGTATAATCCTTACTACTCTATGTATTATGGTTATGGATATATGCCATTAGCTACGGGATATTATGTTGGTCAGATTTACGGTGGTTTTCCGCATGGAACCGGATATGTTTATTATTATGATATGAATTTTGGGTGGATTGCCTATCAAGGTGGTTTCTACGGTGGTGTTGCACATGGTAATGGACAATGCATTTGTAGTGCAGGATATATTGCCGGAGTTTGGGACAGAGGTAATTTTGTTCGTCAGATTAATGTGAGTCAAACTCAAATTCAACAGTCTTATAATGATATTATGCGGCAGTCACAAGCTTACGCACCTCATAATAGTAATACTATAACATTACCACCAGGTACAGAAATTGAGCAAATTAGTAGTTCCAGTGAATTAGGAAGTAAGCTCTTAGGAAAAATGTCAAAATGAAAGTTAAGTGTTTGACAATAATACTTATGTGTTGTCTGTTTTTTCCGATATATGGACAACGTAAAGGAAGTATCGTGAATATCGATGGTTCTATATCAGTGGCAATGATTAATGGGTATTTTGATTATTGTCACCACCGTCAATTGAATGATAACTGGTGTTGGGCAGCTTGTGTGCAAATGGTTTTGGATTATCTTGGCGTTGAAGTTACCCAATCAAAAATAGTGAATAGAGTTTATGGCGATACGTATGACTTGACAGCAAATCGTTCAGATATAGTCAATGCAATTGACCGATGGTATGTAAACGGTTCTTTGATACGTGCCAAATACGAAACCAGAAAAAACGCAAAGACACTGATTGATAATCTTGTTTCTCATTCACCTATTATAATAGGATTAGACGAGCGTTACAGTCCGGTCGGTCATGCGTATGTGCTTACTCATATTTTTTTCAAGAGAGATAGTATGGGGAATATGACACCGGTAAGAGTGGTTGTTGTAGATCCTGCTCAAAATGGTGACATGGAGACAAGTTTAGATTGGAGTGTTTTTTATCAGAAAATTAATACAATTATAACTATAACAATTAGTTAAATATGAAACGTCGTTATTGTATCTTGTTAATATGTGCTATTGCTTTTTTACAAGGTTATGCGTTAAATACTGATTTTGATGTGGATAGTCTTTTATCCCGAGTGAATGTTTATGTGGAAAAGAATAAATACGATGAAGCTTTGTCTTTATTGAAAGATGCTTTTATAACCTCCAGTTACAGTAAAAAAAATAAGGAATTAAGAAAAATAGCTGAGACGTTGGATGATTTTTTAACTCATACAACTATAAAACCTGGAGAAATACGTCATAATGAAGTATTGTCCTTTATTTGCTATTATGATAGTATTCCTTTTGAGGCTACATTGTATCTTAATGATTCTGTTTCTCTTGCTGTTAATAATGAGAAAATTTATATGGGAGAATACAAAAATGACACGGAAGAGATACATATGGGGCTGATGTCGACACAATTGTCGGTTAATCCTAAGAATAAACACGCAAACAAAACACTGAATAAGCTAATTGAGAGACATTCGAAACATTTTGCAACAAAAGATTTTTTGCAAAAAAGTGTCTTGTTTTATGTGAAGGATGAAAATCTTTATTATGCAGCTATTCCAAGTAAAGAGATTCCTGATTTTGAAATAACGTCGGATAATGATGTTATAAATTGGGCTTCATGTATTAAAGTTATACTTCAAGCGTCAGGACTTGATTCGGATTATGAAGATATCATTCATAATTTTATGCATACTTCCATTGATGAAGCATTCTTATCTTTTTCAAATTGCGGAGATAGCATTTCCGGTAAAAAGGTTACGCTAAATAACATTTCGTTAGAAAAGTTAAACGCCCAAATAATTGTTGAGAATCTGTGCTATCACAGATTTTTAATAGCTGTAGATAAAAAAGGCAAACCATCCTTAATTACGGCAATAGCTTTAGATGAGAATCATAATCCGGTTCATATAAGGATCAGGACTCCTCGTTTCATAAAGGAAGAACAAAGGATACAAATGTCTTGGCAAAAATTTACTCAAGATATGTCTATGCTGTTTGATTTAAGAGTGTATAATTAATTCAAATTTTGTAAGTCAATAGATGAAGAAGTTTCAATTATTACTTTGCAAGAGCGTATCATTTCGAATATAATGTAGAGTGAGTTGGAGTTGTGCATTTTTAAAGGTGCGACTGCTAGTGTGTTAAGGGTATCTAAGCTGCAACGGATGGTGGTAGGATTGGAATGGCTTTGCTTAGTAGCCATGATGTATGTGTTGATTTTTTTTAATGTATAGTATATAAGTAACCAATAAAATATAAAAAAATGCGTAATTTAGATTTTAAAAAAATTGTTTGTGTGTTGGCCTTTTTGGGGCTAGCAGGGTTTAGTTGTTTTTGGACTGCAGAGTCATTGTTTATTTGGCAACCTGAAATCACTATTTATGGTGCTTGGTTTATTGCAATTGCATTCTTCTTAATGGCCTCTGTTTGCTTTTCTAAAGTATTGCAGACTTTTGATAAGAATATATACTTTGGTGGGCGGACTTTTGGACGAGGTGGTCAGTTTTTTATAGGTCTAGTAGGTTTTCTTATATTTTGGTCTGTTAGTTTAGCAACTAACACTCATACTTTACTTTATAGAGCTTCTATAAAAAGTGTGATAAACACAGACTTAAATCGTACGTTAGGATATTTACAAGGATTGCAAGACAATAATTTAGCTATTAAAAAAATAGAGGAAAAATTTGCGGGGAAGAAAAATGCTGTGGATGCACTAATAAGAAAATTTATTGCGGAAATTGACAATCCAGATGCCAAAGGAATAGGTCCAAGATTTAAGACCATTTTGGCTGAGCTAAGTAGTGTACTTGGTGTAACGATTAAACCGATTGACAATCAGGGAAGTACGCGCACTCAATGGCTTACTACTATCAATTATTATCAAAAACAAGCTTATGAACAATTGGGTCTTTATAGGGCGGATTGTGACAGGGAAATTAACGAAATACGTCGAGCTATGAATGCTGAAGAGCTAAACAAATTGTTAGCAAACATGAAAATTGCTTTGTCTGATATTAACGATAAAATGCAAGGAATTAATCAGGATATTATCAACGCTGCTTTGAGAGATTTATCTGCTGGCTATTCTTATATTAGGACGAACTCTCAATACATCGAGTTTAAAGACAATGATAAAGAACGTTATACACGCGAAGGTGCTATTCCCGAATCGCAAGAAATGTTTGCTATCGACAAAGTATGGAGGGATTATCTGACCACGAATAAATATGATGGACATGGTTTTATTTGGTGGGTATTGGTTTCCATCTTAGTTGATTTATCCGGCTTCATATTCTTCAATATGGCTTTCGAGAAAAATAAGAATAATGCTATTTGACCTTAAAATTATGATTTATGGCAACAAACAATTTCGATGAATTATTAAACAATTCTAGTAGTACAACTGCAACAAATGAAGAAATCCAAAAGTCTGATTTAAAAAAAGCAGATACTCAGACAACGAGTCGGTCGACTTATTCAAAAGTGATTCGTGACACTTATACGGATGAAGAATTAAAGGATGTAAACGCAATTACAGTAACTATACCGGATACAAAAACTCCGATTGTCGTATTTTTCGGTCCTCAATCTTCAGGAAAAACATTAGTTTTACTTCGCCTAATCCGTTTCTTGCAAGAGAATGGTTATAGAGTTATTGCAGAAGAGGTGTTTCGACCTAAAACAGATAAACATTATGCTGAAATGTGCACTAAACTGAATGATTTAGCTTATAGTTCTTATGCCCCAGGTGGAAATGATGTCATTAGTTTTATGTTAGTTAAGGTTTTGGATAAAGTAGGGAAGCCTATTTGCCAAATATTAGAAGCACCTGGTGAACATTATTTTGACGGGACAGCATCTAATATTTTTCCTACTTACATCAACGCCGTCCGTATGGCATCCAACCGAAAGATATGGGTTTATTTTGCAGAGCAAGATTGGGGAAAAGACCAAAATGAACGTAATCTATATGCACAAAGAATTATCGGGATGCAACAATCACCCAAAGACAGAGTTGTATTTTTATTTAATAAGGCAGATCGGCAACCCACTCAATTTCAACCAAACGGTACGCCTAATACATCAGCGTTCTTTAATGTTATAGATCAACAATATCCAGGCATATTTACGAGATTCCGAAATACCGGAATGGCACGAATTCTGTTTGGTGAATATAATTTTAAGGCTTTATGTTTCTCTTCCGGAGTGTTCAATAGAACATCCAATGGAAGAGAGGTCTGGACATTAGGAGAGGACTTCTATTGCCAGAATTTATGGAGGATATTGAAAATGTAACTATTAAAAAGACAGATAATCTTTCATTAATTAAAACGGAAATTCAATGATAAAAACATATTTATATGGAACTCCTCATGGATTTGATTTCTACGAGAAAGAGTCTGCTTTCAGTGACTTTTTTCAAGGATTTTACATATCTTCCCGAAAAGGGAAAAGACTTATGGTAAACCGTCGGGAAGACGGAACAACGGTTTACAGTTTTTTGCATTATGGATTGATGGAAGTGGGCGGCAGACCTAATTCTTTTTTCGGAATGTCTTTAGTTATGGACGAAGGAAGATATACTCCTGATTTCCAACAAATGTTTAAATGGTTTGAATATATCTTTGAAAAATTACTGGAACGGGGGGGGATATTCAAGAAGAACGAAGCTGGTATAATCCAATATTGTATAGACAAGTTTGAGGATGCGTCTGAAGATGTGAAATGGGTAAAAATTAACTTACCAAAAATTTTTTCCAAAGAAGCAGCTACGCGGATTTTGAATTATGATAACTCTTTTAAACAAGGGCAAGCCGGTAAAGTTGCTTGTTTTAATGACGAGGAATCAGAGAAGAACTTGTTGGCTGCATTTCGTGAATTTCGATGGATAACCCTTTCACCGGGATTTGAAAAGTCTATTGAATTGGATGCTGGAGAACTGAAAGAACGGCTTGGAGAATTGAATGGTGAATTGGCTCATGTAGCCACCCAAGTAGCCATAGGCAAATTGGTAAGTTTGGAAAATGATTTGGAACAGATGCACCAAGAAGCAGAGAGCACTTGTGTGGATATAGATAAATATCTTTCTTCAATCCGAGATAAAGAGGAGCAAAAAATATTTGACGAATTGCTGAATAGATACAAAGACCTCAGTAGTAACATCTGTCAATTACAACAAACATTACAGGAAAAACAGAATCATTCTACATCCGAAATAGCTCAAGAAGAGGAAGTTCCTGCAGGAAATCAAATAGAAGAGGGGGAAGATGTAAAACCTAAAAAGGAGGAGAACAAAGAAGAAACAATACATAAATATAAAAAACAGTATAATTTGTTTTTTCCTATATCAGACGCTTTATATAAACAAATTTCTAAATTAAAGAGATATGGCCTGATTGTAGGAAGTGTTTTTCTTTTATTATATATCATTTGGGTGTTTGCTCTCAAGGATAAAAAAGAAGGTACGACATTATACAAGAATCCTGAAACGGAAATACAGGATACAGCCAAAAGGAATTTACCAGAAGAAAAAAATAAGGTAGATCCGGTCGTTTTTAACAAGTATATTAGTAGCAATGCTATAAAGGAGGCTTATGATTATTTGAAAAACAAAGAAGACCAATTGGGCTATAAGCCTCAACTTAAGGTGTGTATTGAAAACTACTTGTGGGATTTGATAGATACACAAGGCTCCAACGACAAGACTACTGTATCAGACAATATGATGGAATTTTATATAGCCAACAAGGAAATATTGGATTTCGTAGACTTTAAAGAGGAGGATAAGGAGAAATGGAATAAATTGAATGAAGATTATTGTAAACTTTGGAGTGTTTTGCAAAAAAAAACAATTACGCAAGAAGAAAAAGATGAAGCGAAAGCAATTGCACAACAATACAATGATAAATTTTCGGAATGGATAACTTTATTAGATAATATAACAATTATTCGGTCAACTCCACCATCTTTAGATGCCACGATATACTTAAAATGTATAGAATCAGATGGGGAAACAATAATTGTAAATGAAGCAGTGACAAAAAACATTGGCAAAGACTTGTTTGTAGGAGAGTATGTGGAGATTCATTATCCTAATATAATAGATGTAGTAAAAAAATACTCTGACAGCCCATTTGAACACAATCTGAAATCGAATTATTTAAGAATTAGATTAACAGAAAGCGGAAAATATACTTACCATATCGGAAAAGTGGGAATTACTATTACAGCACAAACAAAATATAAAGCACGATGAATAGATTTGTATTATTTTTGATTGTATTAATGACAGCAGGATTGCCTGTTTATGCGCAAAATCACACAGATAATGAACTGGATGTAAGGAATCGAATAACCAGACGTGATACGGCTGACATTAAAAAGAAGGATTTGGTTGATACTCTAACAGTTCAAGTAGCAGATTATAAGCTGTTAGTTGAGTTTTTAGAAAAGAGGTTAGAGGCATTGCATAAGAAACATGCCAAAACGGATAGTTTACTGACTGCAGATGTTAGTGTGTTCTACCATCCCATACCAGATAGCATTCCTTTTTGCTTGAAACCTTATTATGAGCTTGTACGGAAAATTATGGACCTCCGAATGAACATAGAAGGAGTGGAGAAGAAAATCAAAGATACGGAGAAACTTACTTCTAACACCCAAATCAATGAAGAGGATTGGAAAGAGCTGGTACGAAAAATTATAGATTCTGACATGATGAAGATAAATGACATATTCACGGCTATTGATAGTATGAATCTTTCATCTCTTTCTCCTGCTCAGGCTGAATTTTATAAACCTGGATTAACAGAACGATATAATAAATTTTTAATCTATTTTGAATGATGAAACAGAGATTTTTGACAGTAGTGTTTGTTGCTTTGTCTGTTATGTTAGCAGCATGTGGCGGTAAAGAAAAGCCTTCTCCAAGAGTTGACGTGTGGGGAAGCAATGATGGTTTGCGTGTTTCTATGGATGCGCCTAAAATAGAAGTTCCGTTTAAGAGAACTGGTGGTGATTTAGCGGAAATACAAGTATCTTTGAACGGAGTACCTTTCAATATGTGGTGGGACACAGGTGCATCAATGCTTTGTATTTCTTCTTTAGAATTTACAAAAATGTACAAAGAGGGGCGAATTACAGACGCTGATTACAAAGGAGAAATAGCAACTTCCATAGCTGATGGTAGTACGGTAAAAAGTCAAGTATATACGATTCGCGAAGTGGACATCCAAGGTATGGGTGACAAATGGTTGCGATTATATAATGTGGATGCTGTCGTTTCAGGAAACTCGAATGCTCCATCACTTATCGGGCAGAATGTTATTCAACAATTGCCTAAACATACGTTTAATGAATCTACTGGTATGATTGAATTTGAAGGACAAAGATGAATTTTAATTTTTATCTGATAGGTACACCTAGTGGGCGGTATAGTCAGTATCCGAATGATTATACCGTCCCTATATTCACAGAGTTGCAAAAAGGTTTACAAGGAGGGCAGTTGGTCATTCATCGTGAAATGAACCTCGTTCATTATGCTTTTTTTGAATGCTTGGATGAAAATCAAATGATAGGATTTGGTTTGATATTCAATAATGCTCGACTGCAAAAACCATGCGAATTGATTAATCTATTCAGATTCATTGTAGAGAAAAAATTAGTGGATAGTGGGACTATTTATCAATATGCAAAAGATGGAAAGTTGACATTCCAAGTAAAAATGATGAATGAATGTCTTCACGAATACAATCGTTTGAAAGATTTTATCAATCTAGAATTGGAGCAAAATGCTTCTAAGTATGGCATAGAGCCTTTACGCACTGTTTACAACGGAATCAAGACAATTGAAACCATTGATGACAATGTAACGGATGCTCAAATAATAAATCTGACCAATCAGCACAACACGGTAATAGTAAAAGAAAGATCTGGAATAGAACATGGATATATTCCTAAACTCATAGCTTCTTTGCGTGAACAATATCAAACTGCCATACAGAAAAATGAAAAGTTACAAGATGACTTGGCAAAACTGAATAGAGCAAAAAAGCAATATCGTTGGGTGGCTTTTTTATCTATCACTATTGTTTTTTGCTTAATAGGTATTTATTTTCTTAATGACAATCTTTCTGGGATTATCAATAACCAAAGCAGTAATATAAAAAAGTTACAAATTACTTTACAAGAGCAAAAAAAGGATTATACTCATGTATGCGATTCATTAGGAAACGAGATAGACGATTTAGAATCGGATTTGAAGAAACAGAAACACAATCTTAACCTTACACGGGATTCATTAAATTCTATAACTAAATCCTTGGGTGAAGCCCAAAATGTTTTATCAGAACTAAAGAACGATTTTCCTATACAAATTTCAAGGATTGAAATAGGTAATACTTACCAAGGAGGAGATATTGAGACAGACTATGGTAATGCTATATATAGCAGCCGCACTATGTTTCTGCAGCCACGAATAACCTATAGAGGCATAAATACCTCGAAGTATGTGAAATTGAAGACGCGATGGTATGACCCAGATGGAAAAATACGTAGAGGGAAAAATTCGCCAAAAGGATTTTCACAAGAAAAGACCATATTTGTTCATGAGGGATATAATACTATAACATTATTAGGTTGGGGAAATAAGAATAAAGGACATTGGGGAAAAGGTAATTATAGACTTGAAATATGGTACGAAGATATTTGTCTAAAAGCAAAATCATTTACAGTCTATTAAAAAAACTTGTGGCGTATAGCATAAAACATCATTTGTACCCTATATTCCCCGATTGCTTGTCCATTACTGAGAACTTGACTGGCGGCATTCGTATAAAATCTCAAAAAAATACAGATGAATATCGTACAGGAATAATAACGATACGGGAAGATAATGCCAGCGCATTGATTTATGTATCTCAAGCAGGATTGTGTAATATCTGTCATGGTAAAGGGGAAGTTTCTTGTTCCGGTTGTTTAGGGATGGGAGGACTTGGATATGGGATATATTACATGCCTTGCATGGTCTGTAGAGGAGACGGAAAGATTCAGTGCGCCACTTGCAGTGGATTGGGAAAACGAGAATGAAATCCGGGGTATTGAGGACATCAAAGACGGATACCGCCAGATGACACAAGTCTGCTTTGCCAAATTCTCAGATAAAATGTCGGTCAACCTTGGGTTTGAAAAGACTTATTTCAGAGAAGAAGGGAAATGATGGATAAATGGATATTATCTTTAATAATAACAAATTATGAAACGATTATTCTTATTCTCTTGCTTATGCGCATTGTTTCCATTAACAATGTTAGCGCAACTTTCAGGTGGATTTTATAACCAAAATGGTTCTATTTATTTTGTAGGGCAGAATGCATCCGGTTATGCGTTGAGGAATCTCACGGTAAAGTGTGTTAATGCTGCATTAGGCCAGCAGCAATCATATACTATAGGATTTCTTGCTGACGGAGATTCTTTTTCTGTTGGTCCTGAAAATGGATGGTTTTGGCAACCGGGAGAACAGCTTTTTGTGACGTATGGGAACGGTCGATCTGTATATTGGGCATTTCAGCCTGTCCCAACTTATCCAACTTATGATGTTCCTTATGATAATTCTTCTTCATCGGGCAATGATTTGGTGATTCGAGAGAGAATCCGACAATTGGAATGGAAGTTACGGGATGCTGAAGAGAGTTTGCGTAAATATGAGGAATGGAACAGGAAGGATCCTTCTATTTCAGGAGGGCAATTGGTGAATTCACAACGTCGTTTGATTCGAACATATCGAGAACAGATACAAGAGTTGTTACGCCAATTACACCAATAATGAATTGAGTCTACTATAAAAAATGCTCAATTTAGCGACAAGAAAGAAGTGACCGACAAGGAGATGGAAAAAGGCTTTATCTATACGGGAGGCATTAAAAATAAACGCAGGTATGGATACGGAGTCATGAAAACGCCCAAAGGCACTATTTATGAGAGCGAGTGGATAGACAACAAACTGACAGAAGGGATTATGATTACCGATAAATCCGAGTATAACGGCCAGTTTCAAGTGCTGTCTCCTCATGGATATGGCATCATGAGGTACAGAGATGACTCTTATTATAGAGGCAAATGGAACGATGGTGTTAAAACTGGCATCGGATTATTTGTAGACAGCATCGGGACTGAATCGTTCGGCTTTTTGGAAAAAGGGTTAATAGACAAAAAGACAATGACTCCTATCGACGAAACGGTTTACGGCATCGACCTCTCCCATCATAACCATATCAATGATTGGGAGGATTTGGCTATTTACACTTATCCTAACGGTAGAATTTATGAATCTAAACCGGAAAAAGAATTTGTATATCAACCAGTAGACTTTATTTTCATCAAAGCAACGGAAGGCGCGACACATAGAGACAAAGATTATCTAAGCAATATGACAAACGCTAAAAAATACCATAAAGTAAGAGGGTCGTATCATTTTATGCATTTAACGTCAAGCTCGGTAGAAGACCAGGTGAATAACTTTTTAGATTACATAGTCTATGAAAAAGGAGACCTTCCGCCGGTACTCGACATTGAAGTGATGGACCAAGCAAAAAGCTTAGGAGCTGATTTTGCACGACAAAAAGTCCTGCAATGGCTTACTTTGGTAGAAGAGAGATTGGGAGTCCGCCCTATCATCTATGCCTCGGCTAATATGAAACGGGATTTCTTGAATACAAGTGAGTTTGCGGATTATGACTTTTGGATTGCGTATTACAAGGATGAAGCGCCTGAAGATATCCGATACATGATTTGGCAATGTACATCGAAAGGGAAATTATACGGGCATTCGGGCTCGCATATAGATGTGAATATCTACGAAGGGGACAATACCCGTTTCTCGAAACTGTTGCGGCAATATCACACAAAATAAAGCAATCATTAAGCAAGTTACAGTTCATAATTAATTTGGTAACTATAAAGCCGTTACGATGATTTCATTCCCTCAAAGGCGGTTTGTTGGATAGATATTGACAAGGATAAATAAACGTACAAAAATTGAATCATGATATGTTTCGAAAGATGAAAAACTTGCAGCGTATATTGCTGATACTTTTGAGTGTCCTTCTCATCGTGCCGCTTCAGGCACAGACGAGAAGGGCACTTGTCATTGGGTTGGGTGAACAAGAAGATAAGAGCTGGGCAAAAATAAACGGAGACAAGGATGTGCCTTATGTAAAGGAGATGCTGATAAAATCCGGATATAAAGATATCGTTACATTGGTTAACAGACAAGCTACGAAAGCCGGCATTGTGTCGGCTTTTACGGCTTTAGCAGCTCAATGCGAAAGCGGCGATAGGGTATATATACATTTTTCGGGACACGGGCAGTTGGTGACTGATGTGGACGGTGATGAAAAGAACGACTCGCTGGATGAGGCTTGGATTCCGTATGACGCATACTTGAAATACGGAGAGAAAGACAGGGGTGAAAAACATTTGACTGATGATGACATTAATGAGTTTTTGACGAAAATCAAGAACAAGATAGGCGATGACGGCAAGATGTTAGTGGTGGTAGACGCTTGCCATAGCGGCGATTCTTCACGCGGAGGCGAGAGGACGGAAAATTTATCCGGTCTTGATGAAACGATAAGAGGCGTGAAGAATGTGTTTATGATACCGGTGAAGGAAAGAGGCAATGTGGCAAGGCTTGAGGAAAATTGGCTTACATTGAGCGCTTGTAAAGATTATCAGTTCAACCAAGAAATGAAAGTCCCGCAGGTGGGTAAGCTGACATACGCTTTATATACCGCCTCGTTGAAAGGAAACGTGACCATGGAGGGAATAAAGGTGTTTATGGCTAAGCACAGAGGAATCTTACCGCAAACGCCGGTCCTATCGGGGAAGACGGACAAATACACTATATCAGATTTTATAAGTATCGAACCATGATAAAATTGAAAGCAAGGACTTATTCGGATGCGGCATACGTAGAGGGGGTGAGCCGTCATGACCGGGAAATGGAGCGTGCGTTGTACGAATGTTGCAAACGGTATTTTGACGACAATTACCGAGGAGTGTTCTTTATCGGCGATGAAGTGCAGAAAATGGAGGTATTCCAAAATGCTTTCATCACACTTTGGGAGAATATTGAAAGGAAAAGAATCCGTGTGGAAGACGGTGTCTTAAAAGGAAAAGACGGAAACCTATTTACAAGTTCATTGACCACCTATTTCATGGGGATAGCCAAGCTGAAGTACCTGGAATGGGTACGTGAACATTCAAAGATTAATTGTGAGGAAGAAGTACAACAGAAAGGTCTGGATTTGAACGCATATAGGAATTTGCTTTACGATAACGACAAAGAAGCGATGCTTACAATCATAGCTGATTGTATTTCACGTATGTCTGAGCGGTGCAACCAAATCATCTCCATGTTTTATTATGAAGAGAAAAATTTAGATGACATATTGGAAGCGTTGCCTTCGTTTAAAAGCAAGGACGCACTGAAGACCGCCAAGCACAAATGCATGGAAAACCTGCGGAAGACGGCACAAGGAATTTACCATCGGTATCTGAACGCTTAAAAACACAGACAATATGAAGATAGAAGACCAAGACAGAATAGATAACTATCTGCTGAACCGTATGTCGGGCGAAGAGCGTCAGGCGTTCGAGCGGTACATGGAGCAGGATAAGGAGCTCCGGGAACAAGTAGAGTTCACAAAAGACATACAGACTGCACTGAAAAGCAGAAATGAAAAGCTTGCCCGAATGCAAGAATGGCAAGAAGAAATGGACGAGGAGGCGAAGAGGGCTTACGGTTATCGTGCAACAGGAAGCGATTGTCACTATAGCCCGAAGCCTGCAATGGAAAGTCAAACGGATTCAATTTCTTCTTCGCGGAAAAAACGGCATCTCATTTATTGGGTAGCGGGCATTGCAGCCATTTTCATTGTCGGTTTGTTTGTGCTTCCCATTGTTACAGTTTATGAGTCTGCACCAGTTCCGGAAGAATACGGTGTCTTTAGAGGTGGAGAGGATTATCAGGAAATCAAGCAATTGATGGAACAAAAAGATTATGGAATGGCATTTTCTGCTATAGAGCGTGAAGAACATTCGTTGGAACAGGAATTGCTTATCAACAAGAAAGATACCACTGATTGCGAACAGCGAGAATATAACCGTATGCTAATCGAAATGAAACAAAACGAGCTGACATGGCTAAAAGTCCATGCATTGCTCGGTTTGGGCAAAGAAAGTGAAGCGATGCGGTTGCTCGAACGGTTACGCAGAACGGAAGGCGAATACCAACAGGCAGCCGATTCATTGTATAATCAATTAAAAAACTAAACGTATGCAAAAGTTCGCTTTTATTTTAACGCTTTTATTCACTTGCCATGTAATGGCATCTGCGCAAAATTTAACGAAAGCGGAAGTAGATGAATTGATGAAGCAGGCTATCGAATGGAATAAGGAAGGCAAGTACAAAGAAGCATTGGACGGATTCTTAAAAGTAGGCATGAATACTGCCGGACAGCGTACGGAAGAGGAAAGGCAAACATACGTATGTAGTCGGCTAATGGCGATAATGTGTTACGGTTCGCTTGGACAATACGAAGAAGGGTTTGAGTTAACTGAACGGACATTAAAAGGTATACTAACGGAAGAGGAAAAAAGCGATTTCCTGTCATTGTATGTAATGAATGGATACTTTACGGTGTTATCTTATTTGGATTCAGAGTCTCAACGATATGAAGATGCGCGTAAAATTATTAATCAGATACTTCCGCACGCTGATAAGGATATGAGAGTGCGTATCTTGCCGAAAATTCCATTATCTTGGTATTTTGAGGGTGCGGGATTCCAGATGCGGCAACAATATGACCAAGCAATGATTTGTATGAAAAAAGCTTGTAAGGGATTTCATGAAGTCGGTGAAATCAATAACGAGGTGGATGCCTTATGTCAATTAGCGACTGTCAAGGGACATTTATATGACACAATTGGCTCTTTGAATACTTATCAGGAGGCTAAACAACTCGTTATCGAGTTGAAAGACGATGAAAAGTTAATGGAAATCTTGAAAGAACAGTTTCGGTTGACCAAAATGCTTGGTGATACAGAATTTACTTTCACTTTAACGGTTGAAATGGATTCGATGGCGGCTGTTACGGATAATCCGAAAATCCGTTTTGACTATTATAATTATAAAGGAGACGAAGCAACAAAACAAGAAGCGTTCAATAGTGCAGAACAATTGTACCGTATGAATGAATCGTATATCGAGCAACTAAAAGAAGGAAATGCCGGTGCAGACAAATATTTATATTATAATAACTTGCGTGACCTATATTGCAAAATGGAGAGATATGATGAGGCGTTATCGTATGCGGATAAATGTATAAAGGAATGGCAATCTCAATTTCAAAATAAGGAAAACGATTGGTCTTATTATATGCCTTACATGAACAAAGCGGAGATTTACCGACTGATGGGAGACAGCTTGAATTGTTTTCGCTGCGTGGACACACTTTTTCTGTCTTTAGAAAAATTGGACGAACCTAAAGAGATACATCAGTTGTATACTGTAAAAGCTCGATGCCAAGCGTCATTCGGCAATTACGCCGAGGCTTTGAATATTTACCAAGAGGCAGATCGGATTCTTGCTGCTAAATACGATATGGAAGACGGCGACAGAGTCCAACTATTGGCTTTGATGGGAGGATTGGAATACAAACTGGAGCATTATGATGAATCGGAGCGTCTTTATGCACTTTATGAGGAACGGACTAAAAACTTATATGGAGAATACAATACAGAACATATTGACGCTTTAGTGTATCTTGCCAATGCAGAAGGACTCGCGGGGCATATCAAAACTGGATGCCGTCATTATACAGAGGCTGTAAATATGCTGAAAGAGCAAACTCAAAAAAATCTGCCTTATTTCACTACCGCCGAACGTAATAGTTATTGGAGAACCATTTCGAATGTACTACAGGAGATGACACCTTTTGCACTAAAAGCGAGAGAAACTCAAACGATGTTTACAGAAGCAGGATATGACGGGCTGGTATTGTCGAAAGCTTTCTTGTTGGAAACCGAACGTTCAATGTTTGATATAATCAAGACCAAAGGTACAAAGGATGACCTTCGTGATTATTCGAGTGTAATGTCTATGAAAGCCCAAGTAAAAGAATGGCAAAAAAACGAGAGACTGTATGCCGATAGTATATTGCATGCAACATTACGTATAGAAGGAATAGAAAAAAGATTATCGAACAAATGCCGCGGCTATGGTGATATGACCGCATTTATGCGCATAGATTACCGGCAAATCAAGAAAAATCTGAAAGATGAGGATGTCGTGATAGACTTTACCGACTTCATATCAAAAAGCCGTGGACGGGTTTACGCTGCTTATATTATAAATAAAAAGCAGCAGTATCCGTTGCTGAAAGAACTTTTTGCGGAAAGCAGCATTGATTCGCTGGAGATACCTCATCCGGATATGTTTTACGAACGACCTTATGCAAAGGAAATATTCCGTTTGTTATGGCAACCGTTCCAAGGTCATGTAAAAGAAGGGGCAACCGTATATTATGTGCCCTCGCAACTTTTCTTTCAGGTGGCGTTGGAAGCTATTCCTATGGAAGACGGAAGCTTGCTTGGCGAGCATTATCGTTTTGTCCGGTTATCGTCCGCTCGTGAAATAGTGAAAGTCAGCGATACCATTCCTATTGACTTGACTGGGACAAACCCGAATGCTGTTTTATATGGAGGTCTGCAATATGATATAGAACCAAAACTGATGGCAGAAGAATCATCTAAATATGATGTGCCCTCTTTGCTTGTATTGCGTGATGGCGTTTTGCGTGGCGATTCTATCTATCGGGAATTGCCTGAGACGGAGAAAGAGGTAGAGGCAATTAAAGAAATATTAGAAGCGCATCGTCTTAGCGTAAAGAAATATATCGGACCGTATGGGACGGAAGAGTCGTTTGTAAGTCTGAATAATTGCCCGCCGCAAATTCTGCATATCGCTACGCACGGATTCTATTATACGCCCGATGCAGCTAAGGAGGTCGGTTATTTGCGGGGATACACAGATGCCATGTCATTGTCTGGATTGGTCTTGTCGGGAGGTAATGCAGTATGGCAGAATAAGGAATTGCCAGACGGAGTGCTTGGCGGTATCCTTACAGCGGCAGATATCACCCGTTTGAACTTAGAAGGCGTGGAAATGGCGGTGCTCTCCGCCTGTCAGACAGGACAAGGTAAAGCTACGTCTGAAGGATTGTTCGGACTGCAACGCGCTTTCAAGAAAGCTGGAGTGAAAACCATTGTGATGACTTTGTGGAGTGTAAGTGATGTCGTGACAAAAGAGTTCATGGTCAAGTTTTACGAAAATCTTGCCGGCAAATCTTTTGTATGGAATAAACGGCACGCCTTTGAACAAGCTAAATCATATATTCGCACAAAATATCCGGATCCTTTCTATTGGGCGGGATTTGTAATGCTCGATTGATATTCATTGTTTTCTCATAAGGCAAAAGCCGCACTGATAAATTTGTCAGTGCGGCTTTTGCTTTATACAAGATGGTTACTTGAGGTGTATGTAATACATAAATGAGTAAAGAAACAAGATGGTTTATGGATATACAAGGATATATTATCATGGAAATCAGGAAAATCTGTAAGGATGTAGAATTTTTACCCATATTAGGTTACCATTTTATGTATCACGGTCATCATTTGATGTATATACCGGATAAAGGGGAAGACCTTCTACGTTTTTGTGTGCCGCATCTGTTAAAAGCGGGAGGTTATGATAAGTCGAAATTGGTGAAGGCCATAAATGAGACCAATAGGGAAGTGAAATATGTTAAAGTCATTGTTTTAGACAATGGTAGCGTTTCACTGAATTATGACCATAAAATGGCAAAGCAGGAGAAGGTGCACGAGATTGTGCCACATATTATAAGGGCATTGGATTTTGCATCCGATTATCTGATGAATAAATTAAAAGCGGCAAATGTTTCGGAACAGTTAAAATAATTTCGGAATAGAGGGTTACAAATATGTGTTATGCCTCATAAACAGTAAAAAGAAATACCGAGATAAATGATTAAGGATTGTAGAATAGTTAAATATAGATGCAAATGAAGTCTGTTGAATGCTTTTTTAAAATGATAATGCTTGTGCTTGCCGGGACAATTTATTCTATTCAGGTTGCAAATGCACAAGTTAAGGATGGTGAAGCTACCGTGTATGAAGGGAAAACAGCAACTGTTTCTTTGGGAGCCGCTTATCAAAGGACATTGAGGCAAGCGACCAATATTTCTTATAGTTGGCGCTCGGAAAACGTTTCTTGTGTCGCTATAAAGAGTTCAACGAAAGATTATGCGGTTATCGAGGGGAAGAAACCTGTTTCTTCGTGCCGGCTGTATTACGATTGCCAATATTTTATTGACGGTTTCTTTCGAACGATGAATTTCTATTATGAGATTACAGTTGAGGCCTCTACGGTTAAGGTGACCCGTATTTTGTTGAACCAGTCAGCGGCAGACATGGATGTGGGCGGTAAGCTGCAGTTGAGTGCCACGGTATATCCAACCAATGCTGCCAACCGTAATGTCAGTTGGTTTAGCAGTAATGCCGCTGTCGCTTCGATAAATCCGTATGGGCTTGTGACCGCTTTGTCTGCCGGCTCCACGACTATTACTTGCAGCGCTGCCGACGGGAGTGGCCAATATGCCACATGTAGGATTATTGTGCGTTCGCCTGTCCAAGAGATTGTAATTTCGGATGAAGTCGGATTGACGGATATACCTTCTGTCGCGAATGTCCGGTATGAGCGGACATTCGAAAAAGGTTGGAACAGCGTATGTCTGCCTTTTGCTATAGATGCGGGGCTGTTGGGATTGCAGAATGCTCGGATTGCCTTATTGAATGAAGTGAAAACTGTCGGTGATGCGATATATATATCGTATCAGGTAGTAAATCGGGTGGAAGCAGGAGTGCCTTGTTTGGTTTATGTTCCGGTAGAGCAAAAGGTTCAGATAAATCTAACCAATGTATCATTGGTCAGTGAACCTGATAATAGCGGATTGTTGAAAGGAGTATTTGTGGAAACGCTTATCGGTAAGGAGTGTTATAAGTTAGCTCCGGATGGAGAGTCGTTTGCAGTAACCAAGACACCGTTTGCTGTTTGTTACCCGTTTAGGGCATACATAAAGAAGTAGTTTGAAAAGGATAAGTTTTTGGAGTGTTTAATTTTAAAATGATAAAGAATTATGAAAGCAAGATTGTTTTTTAGTGTAGTAGCGATGTTATTATTGGCTTCTTGTACAGAAGATACATACTTCGAATTGAAAGACGAATATCGTCCTGCCGAAAAGGCCGTATTTTCTGCGTTTATGGAAAATTATAAGAAAACAAGAACCGGTATATCTACTTATCCCATTTCCGGTTATTATTCTCTTTTTTGGACGAGAGGAGACGCTATCAGTATTTACGATGGGAGAAATACCGCTGTGTTCACTACCGAAAATGACAATAGCTCATTCGCTGAATTTGTTTTAGCTGAAGGGCAGATTGACGATGACGCATCTGAGTATAAGGCTTTTTATCCGTCAACTATTACCGTATACAATCAGGAGCTTCCGGCTGTTCAGCATTATATAAAAGATAATGTGGAAAATTTTCCGATGTACGCTCATTCCCAAAACAAGGATCTGGAGTTTAAGAATCTGTGTGGAATCATTCAATTAAGGTTGAAAAATGGATCGGATAGTCCAATCAGAGTGTCGTCAATCGGTTTATCGTCTGTCAATTCAGGTATGAGCGGTACGTTCCAAATTGGGGGAGACGGAGCCGCAGAAGTCGAAGGGCGTGAAGGGGTATCCCTTATTTGTGAAGAACCGGTTTCTTTGTACGAGTTTGCAGGCACTGATTTTAATATTATTGTACCCCAAGGAGAGTATGATCCTTTAAGGGTTGATCTTCATTTGGCGGATGGAAAAGTGATGCAACTGGCTTCGACAGACAAGGTGCATGTAAAGCGGAGTGGCATGACCCGGATTGAGATGACTTTGAGCGAATCGTCATACGAATCTTCTTTGGAAATGATTCCGGTAACGGAAGCGGATGTGGATTTTACCGATAGGTAGTTCGTATAAAAACCGTATCACGTAAATATAGAAAGATTCAAATTTGGGTCTGACAAACTCTTTTTCATAAAACAAAAGAAAATGAATGTCCGCCTTATACCTTGAGGTAATCCAACTGCTATTGCAAAGCCAAACGGTTGCTCCGTCCTATCCATCTGAGTCCCCCCTCAGTCCCATACTGCCAGGACTGCAGTCCTGACACTTCGGGACAGCAGTCCTGACTGCACGGGATTCATCCGGCATTTGAATGGATTCGGTTATAGACCTTGACACATCCGATAAAGCAATAGCCTTCATGCCATATCTTGGTGGATTGCAGACATTCATTTAAAAGAAATCAGTAAAGCGATGAGAAACGTATTCGATTTTTTTAAACGGAAAACTAACACAGATGCAGAGGATTTGTATCTCCGGCTTTGCAAGGGAAAGTATGTTGAATATCCGTTTCAAACGGATGATTTAGGCGAAGGAATGGCTGTGGTAAAAGAAGTGATCATGCAATATTGGAAGCCGCGTTATTTATTAGACCATGCAGTACGCCGCGCGTACGAGTTCATGAGTGAAAACGAATATTTGCAAACGGTAAAGCAGGAAGACATAGCTTGGGAGAAACTAACTACTTTGCCACTATACGCCGTCAATCGTGCTAAAGAACGTTCGGCTCATTATCCTACCCAAATTGGACGTTTTAAGAACGGTGTAGCCGAAGTGAGGTGGGAGTTGAATCCCGATGGATATTATTTTATGGATGACGATGGCTTTGGCATGACTGATGATGAAGAGATAACGATTTACGGCCTTATTGATAGGAGGGGTGCAGTCGTAGCGAAATTTCAGCCGGTTAATGATTCAAAGGAATGGGCAGTGATGAAAGAACAGGCAGAAAAGAGAGTGAAAGAAAACAAAAAATATTAATCATTAAATGTAACTGTAATATGGGAAAAATGACATCTGAAGCAAAAGCAACTAAGACAAAAGTGTTTAATGTGATTATTCTTGACCGTAGCGGGTCAATGTCGATAATTCGTTCTGCCGCAATAAGTGGTTTTAATGAGATGTTGGCAAGCGTCCAACAAGCGCAAGCGAAATATGTTGACACGCAAGAGCATTTTGTATCGTTGGTAATGTTTTGTAGTTGCGAAACAAAGCTCTTTTTTGATAAAGTGCCAGTCGGGGAAGCACATCCTCTTAAGTGGAATGATTATGAACCGTGTTGTTGCACGCCGTTGTTCGATGCCATGGGATTTACGCTTACAGCTATGCGCAAATATATAAAAGGTATAGAGGATGTAGCGGTAGTGGTGACTATTATTACCGATGGGCTGGAAAATGCCTCTAAAGAATACAGTGGGCAAGCTATTAAGCGTTTGGTGGAAGAACTTCGTGGAGAAGGATGGAGTTTTACTTACATGGGAGCCAATCAAGATGCAGTAGAAGTGGCTATGAGTATGTCTATCCGCAACTCGCGTAATTTTGAGTATAACGATACCGGTACGCGTGAAAGTATGAGGAAAGACAGTAGCACACGTATGAATTTCTTTACAAAGTTGGCTAATTTCAAGAAAGCGGAACGTGAGTGCCAGCAGGCTCCGATGTCGGCTGAAAAACGTCGGGAATGTTATACTTTGATGGCGGATGCCGCCTTCGATGAAGAGGAAGAAAAAAACATAAAGAAGGAAACAAAATGAAAAAGACGGTATCATTTAAGCTGTTTTTTACGGTATTGTGGAGAGGCATTTGTCAGGTGTTCCGTTTTATCGGGACACTCTTTGGGTATAAGGACGAAAGCACGTACGCTAAAGTGGTATGGCGGATTTCTGCCACCTGCCTGACCGCCTTATTGGCATTGTTTACCTTTTGCGTACTGTATGCATTTGTAACCGATGTCATAATTCCAAAGTGGACAGACTTCCGGATTCAGAAATATGCTTGGGAGAATACACCTATAAGCAATCGTATTGTGTTTCAACAGAATTACTGGGAGGAAGAATCAAGGGTATATGATAAGGTCGCAAAGAAAGTTTTGCTTAAGGACGTGGACTGGGTAGTGACATCAAGCGATAACGATAGTTTAGCGGTGTTCTCGCAAGTCGGCAGGCGCGGATATTTAGACCGTTTCACGGGTGAAGTCAGAATACCTGCCGTTTATTCGAAGGCATGGGTATTTTCTGAAGGAATAGCAGCAGTCGAAAAGGACGGAAGATTATTGTTTATCGATCATGCGGGGAAGCCCGTCATCGATAAAGACCTTGAGGTGCACCATGAAATGTCTGCGTATGTCTTTCATGACGGATATTGCTTAATCAAGAATCCGACAGACGGGAAAATAGGCCTGATAAATCGGAAAGGCGATTGGGCGTTGATGCCTGAATATCTTAATATCCGCAAAGTAGATAGCCTATGGATAGTAGAAAAAGACAATGGAGAAGAGGCTGTACTGGATAACGGCATGGAAACTATACTACCGTTCGCGAAAGCGGATTATTCAGTGACTGACGAAGCTATTTTCGCAACATTGCAAGACCACACGATATGCCGTTATAATTTAAAAGGGGAACTTGTGGACGATTCTTACATTACCTACGTGGAGCCGATAACTTATCAAACGGAAAATCTGTATTATGGTACGATGAAGAAATATGATGAGGAAGGCAATGTGGAAAGCGAAGTGACAGATACAGAGCCTTATTATACGCAAGCTGTAGCCCGTTGCAGACGTTATCAGGCAGATTATGGTTGGTATGGCTTAATGTCTTCCGGAGGAGTTGTGATAACACCACCGGCTTATAGTTCAATTACAGCCGTTGGCGAAGATTTGTACCTTTGCCAAGACGAAGAAGGGCATGGCATTTTGCTGAATGGTAAAGGAAAACGGATAGCGGATAGATATAAAGTAGTTGAATAATAAATTCAATGTTTTATTAAACTTTCAAGTAACAAAAATAAGCTAAGCCCGCCAAATAGTTACCAAAGTATAGTTATGTTATGTGCGGTATCAGTTTGTGTATTTGGCGAATTCAGCGCAGAGACGCAAAACTGCACATACTAACTTTGGTCTATAGAGGAGGATAAATGCGCATTAAAAGAACGCTTCTATCCATTCTTCAGTCACTTCTGTATGCGAACGATAGTCAAGTGTATGATTGACACAAGCAACCGTCTTTGCATTATGAAGTACGGTATTTATGTCATGACTTACCAAAATAATGGCATGTTCTTGATTGATTTCTTTTAATAGTTCATACAAGTGTTTCTCGAAACGTTTATCG
>JADIMG010000058.1 GCA_017694875.1 Candidatus Gallipaludibacter merdavium | reverse complement strand
AACATAGCAGCCATTTGTATTAGACTGCAAAGTTGCAAAATCAAGTCCGTTTCATTTCAAAAAACCGTGTAATTGACTATATTTCAATAATTTCAAAGAACTATTTATCCACTTTTACGGGACAGTAATGAGGACATAGTATGAAATATTAGTGGAGGATGTTTTTAGAGTCATGTTTTTGTGTAAAGATGGCTGTTGTGCTATGGTTTTAAACTTTAAATCTTTGTG
Source organism: Candidatus Gallipaludibacter merdavium (assembly GCA_017694875.1). Lineage (GTDB taxonomy): Bacteria > Bacteroidota > Bacteroidia > Bacteroidales > Paludibacteraceae > Gallipaludibacter > Gallipaludibacter merdavium. The sequence continues at coordinate 42,464 of JADIMG010000058.1, read as the reverse complement.
ATATGGAAAAAATGACAAATCGTGCCGGCAAATTTCCGGTTTTGGATGAGAAAGTAGCTTATGCGATAGAAGCTGTAATGGGTGTAGTGTTGGTGGCTCTTCTGCCTGTGTTTTTACCGACTATCCCTATAGCCGTTTATTGGGGACTGTTAGGAGTTGTGTTGGTTGTAAGTTTGTTGGCAAATCTTTTCAGTTGGGGGCGTGTGCATGTATTTAAGGTATTGCTTTGGTTGTTGTCATCTTATATCCCTGCCGTATCTTTCGGAGTGGCATCGCTCTACAGGAATATTCCGTTTCTTTTAACGATTGCTATTGTGCTTTTCGTTTGTCTGGCTGCCTTTGTGTTTATCTATACCTTGCTGCTTTTTTTAAAGAAACGTTTTTATGGAGTGCCTTCTTTTGCACCTTTGTTTCTGACCATTGACAGTATTGCTGTTGGGCTGCTGTTTGTATGTTATTTGTCAATGGCAATAAACTAAAGGCTTGAACCGGGATGTCGTATTTGTTTGGACTAATATCATTTCAAAATCTTATATAGTTATGGAAGAGTTAAAGAATAATGCAGGTAGCTTGCCTGTTTTAGACAAAAGAAAAGCTGAGAGTATAATTGTCTTGTTCCTGACGTCTATTTTTGCGTTGGCTTTGCGTGAATCGTCTGCAATGTTTTGGTTTTGGTGCACTATTGATGTGTTTATTGCTTTGTGGTATAATGTAAAAGTGTGGGGAAAGGAGAATGCCGTAAAAGTGGTGTTGTGGAGTTTGTTGGCTTTGGTGCCCTCGTGGCTGTTGGGAATTGCAATGGTTTATGACACGAAGTTGTTGAAAATGATTGTTTTGGCAGTAATTCCTTTAGCTACGTTGTTTGTTTGTATCTACTCGCTTGTGTTGATGCACAAAAAACGTTACTTTAATGTTCCTTCGGTGGACTCATTCTTTCTTTTTGCGAATTTCTTGGTAATGATGGTGCTGGTGATCGCTTACCGTATGTTGATGGTCTATGGCAGTTGGTGAGCATCGGCAGTTTGAATAGGAATGTTGGTTAGGCAGATGAATTAGGTCGCATCTGTAATGTCATAGAAACGTATCATGCCTTAGAATGGGCAGGGTACGTTTTTTCCTGTTTCTGGATTCCGTGTCGGGCACGGAATGACGGGTGGGAGGGGCGTTTCTCTTGAAAGTGGTTTACAAGGTCGTACATCAATCATTTTGTTTTAGCGGGAACATGACGAAATCTTTCCTGTAGTTTCTCCAAAAAAATAAGGAGTTCATCGAAATTCAAGGAGTCTCCATAAATGAAGCTAAGGCGCATCGCTTTATAATCATCTTCAAAATATGGAATTAAATTTTTTGTTGGCAGTATGGTTATGGACGAAGGCAGTTCTTTGTCATAATCTACATAACCCACATGATAAAATTTCTTACGATGTTCCACTATGTCATAATACAAATCAGAGTCATTCAATGCCATTTCCATATAGGAAGTTTGGGAAAGTTTTTCCAAATCGTATAAATGACGTGACATTCTATAGGTTCTTGGTGTTTTTTTCTGGTATTCTTCGCATAAAAGAAACGCTTTTTCCAGAAACGTTCTTGCCGGGCTGACTGTTTTAATGTGTTGGACTATATCGGAATCGACATCTTCATCAGGAAATACTTGTTCGATTAGGGAAGAAATGCGCTTCATTTCAAATGGTTCATCCATGGAAAGAACACTTATTTCTATTTTTACAACGGGTGTCGCATAGGTAGTCTCATTCTGATACAATGATGGATATTGGATATATATATAACAGAGGGGTCTTTGTCGTGATCTACTGTTTTCGTTTTACCATTTTCGTCCGGCAGTTCATTTTCTGCAATAACTTTTACATTCAGACCCAATGTCATTAATTGCTTTTGCAAATCTTCCTTGAATTCACCGAAAATATAATCCTGTCCTTTTTCCCTTAAATGGTGAATTTGTGTGTTGGTTGAGCATTGGGCGCATGTCAGTTGCTTTTCTTTCAGAAAAAACTCACGTCCGAGTGCCAGGTCAATGTCTTCACTAAATCGGTTTATGATATTCCATCCTTTGCTTAAACTGGTTTCTCCTTTAAAGAGTAGATACTTTGCTACTTTCGTTTTGAATAAGGCAAAAAGTACCGCTGTTACCCACCAGTCTTTTTCTGCGGCCGCTTCATCTATGTGCATTAGTTCTGCAACTTTTTGCACCATTGCCTTGCGTTCATCTATCGTGAAATCTATCCATTTGCTCATAGCAATCCTTATTCTTTTGAATCCATATTTCTTTTAATGATTTGCCTTATCCATACAGGAGCCAGCTGCAAGTCGTGGTTTATCGTTTTTGTTTCAGGCGTTTTAGCCAGTAATTGGGCTACCCTTTGTTCATCAGCTGCTGTGATGTTTTCTTTTCCTATACTGCGAAGTGCTTGTACCAATTCTGGCATCAGTTTGCCTTTATAAGCGAAATTTTTGGGTGCAGCATGTTTTAATGTTAGTGTTCGGTTGCCTAGTTCAAGTTTTCGGGGAGTTCCAGAAGAAAAGAAACATACATTCATGGGCACTTGAGTGGAAAAACCTAATCTGTTGGCCGCCGTTTCACCTGATGGTACCACTTTTGCCCTATCTCTTTTGGCAATTTCTGTTGCAAGTTCAAACGCAGAAGGATAAACCACACCGAACTTTGTTTTACGGGCTTTTACATAAACCCCTTTGCCCATACGTGTAATCAGGCCTTCTTTTTCATATTGGGCAAGAAGTCTGGTAACATATTCTACGTCAAACTGGGGAAACGATGAAACAAAAAACACCTCTCCGTATTTCCCGCGTTTTATTTTTTCTCTAATCTTTTGCTCTATAGTGTTTTTCATTGTTTTTTTAATATTTATTAGGTCGGAATAAAGATGTTTTTTTCTGACTGCAAATATAGCAATTCTTTATGATTCAACAAGCAGGGTAGCTTTTCCAATGACCGAATTGGGTTGAATTGTAGCGATGCCTCTAATTTGCGGAAGTTTATTGTCTTGGCTATGTTTTTTCCCTCGCTATTGTCCTATGCTTCTGGATTCCGTGTCGAGCGCGGAATGACGGGTGGTAGGGACGTGTAAACGAATGGCGTTTGAATGCCATTGGAACACTATTCAAATGGCGTTTTTACCCTCTTGTGGAATAGGGGGTGGAAAAATTGACAGGTCCAAAAGTCCGCTCTTTAGGGAGAAGAACGGCAGAAAAGGTGCAGTATGACATTTCTTACCCTCTAATATAGCAAAATATACACATTAAGCTGTTGGGGATGCTGTACTTTTGCATCGTCATGATTACGAACGGATACACTTGTTGAAACAATGTATCCGGGAAACGTTGAATTAGTGAGTAAAGTGAAATAATAATGGAGATTTTTTTGATGGTTAGTGAATAAAAAGAGAATGCCCTTGCTCGTGAGAGTAGGGGCTTTTTATTTTACATTGGGCGTAGGATTCTGTCAGTTCGTCAATCCTATTTGTCAGTTCGTCGGAAAGTGTTTTGCCGTACTTTTATTAAGCACTATCTTTGCCGTGTTAAATTTATACATACAACGATAAGTAAAGTACCATGAAAAGATTTGTCCCTTTTCTGATGATGGCAGGCTTGCTTGTTTCGGCTGGGTGTAATAAAGCCAAAATGCGCATTGATGCAAGCCAAACAGAACCGGTTGCTTCAGTGATGAATTTGCGTTATGATACAACCGTTCATTATCTGACCGATTATTTTCCTACTTATGAGAAGGCTGATTCCATTACCGGCAATGCTTTTGTCAGTGTCGTTGCCTATGACAGTGTGGAAAACACTTTCCGTTGTGTGCGCCATGCCAACGGTTTGGGCACGCTCCGTGTATGGAAAGGCGGTGAGGCACGTGAGGTGGTTGTCTATAGTGAAAAAGTTGCCAACGAGCGCCCCTTGCTCTATACTTTGGGTTGTGAAAACGATGTGGTAAAATTGGGTTGCTCCCAACAGCCGCAACAAGTGGTTGCCTTGTGGAACAATATCGTGCTTGATTCCGCTTTGGTGACCATGGGCGAAGGGGAGATTTCCGTTGAATTGCCGCAGTTGGATGGAGTGGCCAAACGCAGCTATTTGCGTGTTTATGCGTTCGGCGGCGATATGCTGTTCTCCGACATTCTGGTGCCATTGGAATATGGCAAGCCTTTGCTGGATGTGGCTCAGGTGAGCCGCCACGACAAACAGTCGCAAGTGTTGTATTCACTGATGATTGACCGCTTCAACAATGGCAATACAGCCAACGACTGGAAAATGAACAGTCCGGAAGTACTCGACATTGTGGATTATCAGGGCGGTGACATCAAGGGTATTACCCAAAAGATTGAAGAGGGATTTTTTGACAGTCTGGGCATTACCACCATTTGGATTTCTCCGATTACCCAAAATCCATACGACGCATGGGGACAATATGACGACCCTAAAACCAAATTCTCCGGCTATCACGGCTATTGGCCTATCTATGTAACGGCACTGGAACGCCGCTTCTCCACACCGGAAGAACTGCGTGAGATGTTGCGTGTGGCACATGAACACAATATGAATGTGATTTTGGACTATGTGGCCAACCACATGCACATCAACAGCCCTACCTTGCAGGCTCATCCGGATTGGGTAACTGATTCCATTACGCCCGACGGACGCCGCAACTTTGAGCTGTGGGACGAATTCCGCCTGACCACCTGGTTTGACCGCCACATTCCGTCGTTGGATTTGGAACGCAAGGAAGTGTATGAACCCATGACCGATTCAGCCATGTATTGGTTGGAAAACTATGATTTCGACGGCTTCCGCCACGATGCCTGCAAACATATTCCTGAAGTGTACTGGCGTACGTTGACCCACAAGATTCGTACGGAATTTCCCGACCGCGACCTTTATCAGATTGGCGAAACCTATGGCAGCACAGAGCTGATAGGCAGCTATCTGAAGACGGGCATGCTGGATGCACAGTTTGACTTCAACATTTACCATACGGCTATTGATGTACTGGGACGTGAGGGCCGCAGCATGAACGAGCTGGACAAGGTCATCAAGGAAAGCCTTGCGGCTTACGGTGCTCACCATGTGATGGGCAACATCAGCGGCAACCACGACAAGGCCCGTTTCATTTCGTTGGCAGGCGGTGCGCTGTCGTTTGACGAAGACCATAAATATGCAGGATGGCACCGGACCATTACGGTGGGCGATACGGCTGTGGCCTATAAGAAACTGGCCTTGCTCGAAGCCATCAACTTTACCATTCCGGGTGTGCCTTGCATCTATCAGGGTGATGAATATGGCGAACCGGGCGGCAATGACCCCGACAACCGCCGCATGATGCGCTTCGGTGGCTATAACGCTCAGGAAGAAGCCCATCTGGCCAAGGTGAAAGCCATGACCCACTTGCGCCGCAACAGTTTGCCGCTCCAGTTTGGTGACTATCTGCCGCTTTATTCCGATGATGATGTATTGGCCTTTGCCCGTGTCTATATGGGCGATGTAGTGGTAGTGGCCTTCAACAAAGGTATGGCAGAGCGTGAGCTCACACTGGAATTGCCGGCCACATTGGATGCCAGCCAATTGAAAGCCCATTTCGGCAACAGCATCCAAGCTAACGGTAACCAATTGACCGTGAAGTTGCAGCCGTTGAGCTTCGATATTTTCGAGTAATGCCTTTGCTCCCCATTTTGTACTATTTTGGAAAAACAACAATTAAATAGAATACATTTATGAAGAAAATCTGGTTTCTAGCGCTGGCCGCCCTGTTGGCTGCCTGCGGACAAAAGCAAGAGAGTTGCCAACCGAAGCACCATCCTTGCTACAGCTACGATGCTACTATTTACGAATTGAACACCCGTCAGTTTACGCCAGAGGGCACCTTCAAGGCTGCTGAGGCTGAATTGCCCCGTCTGAAAGAATTGGGTGTGGACATTATCTGGGTTATGCCTATCCAGCCGATTGGCGTGCTGGAACGCAAAGGCACTCTGGGTAGCTATTATGCCATTAAGGACTATTGCGCATTCAACCCTGAATTCGGAACACGTGCCGATTTTGCATCTTTCCTGAACAAGGCACATGAATTGGGCATGAAAGTGATTCTCGATTGGGTGGCCAACCACACTGCTCCAGATCATCCTTGGGTGAACAACGAAGGATGGCACATGCGCGACTCGCTGGGCAATCTTGTGGTGAACTACGACTGGTATGACATTGCCGAACTGAATTACGACAATAATGACATGCGTGCAGCCATGACCGACGCTATGGCATGGTGGGTGGACAGCATCGGCATTGACGGCTTCCGTTGCGATGTGGCCAGCGAAGTGCCAACCGATTTTTGGGAAAACGCTATGAAGGTGATGCGTGCAAAACGTTCTGACCTCTTTACTTTGGCAGAAGCTGAAAAGGCAGAGTTGAATGTAGAGGCATTTGACATGTATTATGGTTGGGAGTTGCACCACATTATGAACAAGGTGGCTCAAGGTGAAAAGACAGTGGAAGACATGTGGAGCTATTTTGCCAAAGCTGACACTGTATTCCCTTCTTATGCCATCCGCATGAACTTTACCAGCAACCACGATGAGAACTCATGGAACGGAACCGAGTTTGAACGCATGGGACAAGGTGCAGAAGCTATGGCGGCCTTTACTTATGTAGTACCGGGCATGCCGCTCATTTATACCGGTCAGGAATATGGCATGGACAAACGTCTGGAATTCTTTGAAAAAGACACTATGACCGTTAATCCATCTGCTCCTCAAATCAAGTTCTATCAACAGATGAACGCTTTCCGCAAGGCTAACAAGGCATTGCGCAGCAATGAGCTGGGTGCCAAAATGGTACGCTTGGAAACAGCTGCTCCTTCTGTGTTTGCCTGTGTGCGCGAACAGGAAGGCAATGTGGTAGTGGGTGTGTTTAACTTTAGCTCTGAACCGCTGACCATCGACGATTTGCAGTTGGCAGCCGGCACTTATACGACCTACGACGGCAAGCAAGTGGAAGTGGGCGAAGACTTTACCTTGAACCTGGCTCCATGGGGCTATTGCGTAATGGCAAAATAGTCTGTTTATTATCTAACTGTTACTATATAAGTGTGATGAAAGGGTGACTGCTGTTACGGCAATCACCCTTTACTTTCAAAGTTATGGCTTTAGGTTAGTGTACTTGTATTATTTTTGTCCCAATTTGCGTTCCACTTCTTCCTTGCTGATTTGCTTGGTGCAGAAGAACCAGTCATAGCAGTGGAGGTCATTGTCAGCGCCTTCCATACGTTCCTTGGCCACTCCGCAGGAACCTGCCGGCGGAACAATTACCTCGTCGCCCGGACGCCAGTCGGCCGGAAGTGCCACACCGAAGTTGTCGTTGGTCTGCAGTCCGATGAGCACGCGCTTGATTTCGTCAAAGTTACGTCCCAGAGAGAGCGGATAGTACATAATCGTGCGGATTTTTTCCTGTGGGTCAATGAAGAACACGGCACGTACCGCAGATGTGTTGCTCTCGCCCGGTTGAATCATTCCGTAGAGATTGGCCACTTCCATGGTGATGTCCACTACTAACGGGAACTTGATTTCTACATTTTTCCAACCTTTCCAATCTATTTTTTCCTTGATGGTGCGCAACCAGGCAATGTGGCTGTGGAGTCCATCTACAGAGAGTCCTACCAACTGGCAGTTGAGTGCTTCAAACTCTTCGGCCATTTTTCCGAAGGTCATAAATTCCGAAGTACATACAGGGGTGAAGTCGGCCGGATGGCTGAACAGAATTTTCCATTTGCCTTTGTAGTCAGACGGGAAATTGATGGTACCCTGGGTTGTTACGGCGGTAAATTCCGGTGCTGCATCACCGATGCGAGGCATTGAATAAGTTTTTGTTGTTTCCATAATTCTATCTGTTTAAATTGTTATTGATTTCGTTGTCTGATGCAAAAGTAGGATGAGTTTTTGTATTTATCAAACAGATATTTTCTATCTTTGCATTGATAAAATCGATAATTCTATTCAACGATGACTTTACAACAGATGGAATATATAGTGGCTGTGGACAAGTACCGCCACTTTGTGCGTGCCGCAGAGGCATGTGGCGTTACGCAGAGCACTCTGAGCTCCATGGTGCAGAAACTGGAAAATGAACTGGATGTGCAGATATTCGACCGCAACAGCTATCCGATTCGTCCGACCGCACAGGGCGAGGCCATTATCACTCAGGCGCAGGTGGTGCTTTTTCATGCGGCGCAATTGAAGGAGATGGTGCTCAGTGAGCGACAGCAGGAAAGCGGAAAACTTCATTTGGGCGTGATTCCCACCATTGCCCCCTACATCATTCCCCGTCTGATAAAATCCATACATACCCACCACCAGCAGGTGGAATTGCAACTGATGGAAGCACGTACAGCCGTGTTGATAGAAAAATTGGAGCGTGCGGAAATCGATGTTGCCTTGCTGGTCACTCCCTTGAACAATCCGAAACTGCTTGAAATACCGTTGTATTACGAGAAATTCAAACTGTATGTTTCGCCCGATGAGTCCTTGTCGGCTATGGATGAAGTGGATGCGGCTGCCTTGCCCGATGACCATTTGTGGGTATTGGCGGAAGGGCATTGCCTGCGTAATCAGGTGCTGAACCTGTGTCATCGTAAGTCACGTTATTCGCATGTGTATGAGGCAGGAAGCATTGATACACTGGTGAAGATTGTGGATGAGAACGGCGGCTATACGGTTATTCCCGAACTGCATGTGCCGTTGCTCACCGACCAACAGCGTGCCTGTGTTCGTCCGTTCCGCGGCCAGGAGCCGGTGAGGGAAGTATCATTGGTGGTGCGTACCGACTATATCCGAGAGCGCATGCTCAACCTGTTGGCCGATGCCATCCGCTCCATCGTGCCCGAAGAGTTAGTGGATGAAAGGCTTAAGAAATTTGCGATAAAGTTGTAGAAGGAAAAAGTATGGTCATTTCCTGGATAACGTTAGGTCGGCCAAGATAACAGCACATTCCTTTTCCTCTTTGGGGGCTTCTTTGGGTTTCCAAGCGACAATAAATCGAACAGATGCAGACTTGACTGAGTACCCTTTTTCCATCCACTCAATCAGTTTTTTCTGCATGTTTTTTGACAATTTTGCAACTGGTTTGTTAGTCGTGGGCTCATATAACATAAAATCATTGTAATAAAGCATATCCCCGCCTTTGAGTTTTAATACATTTTGTTTGACAGATTTGAAAAACTCAAGAAAAACATCTTTATGTGAAAGTTGCAGCATGATTTCTTCAGGCAGTTTATATAGTGTGTAGTCTGTTAAATGCTGTGTCGTATGTACATGTGCGAAGTTATCGGTATTGGTATGGATGGATAATCGTTTTTTCGCACGTGTTATCCCTACATAAAATCTGCGCATCTGCTGTTGTTGTTTCTTTTCTAATTCTTCAATTGTCATTTCATGCAGTGGCGTTTTATCGTTTAATTGGGATATAAGCATATATACATTGTCAAATTCCCTCCCTTTGGCTTTGTGTATGGTTGATATAACAATTTCTGTCCCTGAGATGTCACAAAAATCTTCTATTGATGATTCAAATACAAACTCCTTGAAGTCGCTTACATATTTAGCTTTGTTAGTTTGTTCGAACAATCCAATGCAACGTTTGATGTATGGGAGACTTTGGCTATCATTATAGATTGAGTATGTCGCACTTTTGGCTTCTTCCCATAGTTCGTTTGGTATTAGTGGACTTTGCAATTGTTTGTCAATGTATTTCAGAAAATATCTCATTTCGGCAATATTCCAAAATAGAAAATCGTCTATACCTTGGATTAGTTTACAGTGTATTCCTTTTTTTCTTAAAAGTGCCATCATGATGGCAGCCTCTTCGTTGGTTTGGGTGAGAATACATGATGTTCCCTCTTTTTTATGTTGTAACAACTCTTCGGTGATAGGTTCATACATGTGTTTAGTCTGATGGTGTGTAATTTGAGTATATCCCTCTTCATTGCTCATGGAGATGATGGGAGTTTTTTTCATTCTTTTGTCGATGACAGTTACAAACTCATTGGCAAAAGCGACAATTTGGTGAGTACTGCGATAATTTTCTGTCATCTCAACAAGTTTTCCTCCTTGTCCTTGTGAAAGGCGCCGCATGTAACAGGAATTTGCTCCTCGGAATTCATAGATATTTTGATCATCGTCACCAACGGCAATTACTCTCATTTCTTCATTGTGATTCATTAAAGCTTTGACCAATTCAAATTCTTCTGCACTCATATCTTGTGCTTCATCAATGACGAGAACAGTTTTCCCGATACGGTTGGGCTCCACTTCTCCTTGATTTATCATTTCTGCAGCTTTTCCTATAACATTTTTTGCATCTTCCAAATTGCCGATACGTCCTAAAAGGTCAAAACAGTAGGAGTGAAATGTTTTTATTTCCACATAGTGCGCAGCATTACCAATCAACTCCATCAGCCTTTGTTTGAACTCTGTGGCTGCAGCTCTAGAAAAGGTGAGCATCAATAGTTGCTCATGTTTTACGTCCTCCAATAAAAGTAATGAAGCCAATTTGTGGACCAACACGCGTGTTTTTCCACTTCCAGGACCTGCTGCTACAACAATACAACGTGATTCTTTATCAGAAATGATTTCCATTTGCCTTTGTGACAGACATCCAAACAATTGATTGTATTTTTCTGGTGTCAAGTTTCGTTGTATTTCACTAATTCTTTCTCCTTTGAAATATTTGGCAATGAATTTTCTATAATCCATCTGGAAATAATCTTTGACATATTGTAGAGCTGCATTATAGTCTTTGACCATCAAATTGGCAAATTCACCGACAATATGTATCTGTTGTATTTTCAATTTATAGAATTCGTTCAATAATCGATAGTCTTCCTGTTTATACCTTGATTTGCTGTCTTTGATTCTATGGATGTCCATTGCATTGTAAAGAACCAGGAAACCACCTTCCAGTTTTAAAGCGCCAATTTTTGACAGATAAAGGAGTGCTTCTTCTACATCTTCTAATTGCAGGTCATGTAGGTTGTTGAAAAGAGATTGTGGGTTGGATTTTATTTGGTTTAATAATTCTACTACAGAAAATTGTATGGTTTTGTTTTGTGGAATGCTTTTTTCTGCTTCTGTGGCTAATTTATAGAGCCATTCAATAGTCAAACGGCATATTTGCATGCGTCGTTCAAACCGTTTAATGGTAGTTTCCATATTTGACCTGCGGCTTATCTCCATATTGTGTGCCTGGTCCTCTTTCTTTCTAGTATATTCTTTGATGGTAAGGAAATAGAGTAGTGTACGTATGTCTTTCTCTTTGGATGTGGCGATACCTTCATTTACTGCATTGTCATTCAGTTGTTTGCATGATATTTTAAGAGCACTATCGGGTATGTTTTTGAGAATGTATTGTTCCAGTTTGGCAAAACGTTCCAATAAACCAATAGCTTTCCGTTCTGATTCTCCAGCATCCAGTAAATAAGCTGATATATCTTTGCTATCAGCCAAAATTCCTTCCTGGCGCATGCGCTCAACAGTTGAGACAATTACAGCTTTGTTTAATCCTAAGATGTCGGCTAAATAATCGATTCTTGATTCTGCTTCCGGCGTACGATCGTTGGTCGCATATTTTTGTGAGATAAGGGACTTTATGATTCGGATGGCAATTTCCAGTTCATTACTATTGAATAGTACGGAGGCCGATAGTCGTTTTCTGGCCTCTTCCATATTCTTTACAGTTATGCCTGTGGCATAAACATGTGGTATATTGTTGCCTCTGGTCACATAACCGCTTTGTTCCAATGCTGATAGCGCAGTTCTTACACGTGTTTCAATGTCGTTTACAGAGTCATCCCACCCTGCTTGTCGGGCTATTTCCAAAGCCGAGCAACAAATGCGGGGACGTTGTTTTGTAAGGTCTTTGACGGCTTTCCAAACTTGTTGAATTTCACTGATGCTTAATTTAGTCTGGTTGAGTAAAATAAAATGTTTATGCAAATCACTATCTGAATATAGGATAAAACAACGTGCATTAAGTTGTGGGTCGCGCCCTGCTCTTCCTGCCTCTTGAACATAGTTTTCCAATGAGTCGGAAATGTCGTAATGTATTACTAGGCCTACATCCTTTTTGTCAACCCCCATTCCAAAAGCAGAAGTGGCTACGATGATTTGAACCTGATCGTTCATGAAGGCTTCTTGGTTGGCTATTTTTTCCTCAGAATCCATTTTTCCGTTGAATGGTAATGCTTTGTAGCCGTCACGTGTTAATTTTGTTGCTAATTCTTTGGTGCGTTTGGTACGTGATACATAGACTATGGTTGGTGTGTCGGTTTGTGAGACAAGTTCCCTCAACAATGCATATTTTGTGTCATCTGTTTCTGCATGTATGACTGAATAGTGCAGGTTGGTTCGAGTGGCTGTTGAAGCATATAATTCCAATTCAATGCCTAATGTTTGCTTGAAATAATCGCAAATGTCCTGTATCACTTTTTGTTTTGCTGTAGCTGTGAAGCAGGATATGGGTATGGGGTGCTTACATTTTTTCTGCAATTGGTATTCTTTGATAAACTTCCCTATGTAGAGGTAATCCACTCTGAAATCCTGTCCCCATGAGGAAAAACAGTGTGCTTCGTCGATAACAAATCGAACAACATGACGTGCCATGAGGATTCTCTCAATCGTTTTTGAACGAAGCATTTCGGGAGAAATATATAAAAGCGATGCTTCTCCTTCTAATACCCGTTGAATAGCCAGCGATCTTGTTATTGGGTCAAGTAAGCCGTTGATGGTAACTGCATCCATGATGCCTCGTTCTACCAGATTGTCGACTTGGTCTTTCATCAATGATTGCAGAGGTGATATGACCACAGTGAGGCCATGTACAGAACGGCCATCCATAAGTGCCGGTAGTTGGAATGTGAGTGATTTACCTCCACCGGTTGGAAAAATGGCTAAAAGTGATTTTGTATTTACTGCAGCTTGCACAGCTTTTTCCTGAAGTGGTTCACCAGCATAGGTGCGGAATTGATCATATCCGAAAAACATCTTCAGATTCTGATGAATATTCAATTCTGTGTTACAATAGTTGCATCCTTCGTGGCAAGGTGTATGGCGTAGTAATTGGACAATATATTCCACATTTGGATAATTATGGAGCACCCATCCTGGTGTAATGGAGTGATAATCAGTTGTATCAATCAGAGCGAGAGCGTAGGCAAGTTCGCAGGGATAGTTTTTTATTAATATATTAATGTTGGCATGTGAACATATTTTTCCTTCGTAACATTTAGCTATTAAATGTGTTAATTCGAGTGGCTTGGTTTCTGCTTTGACCATCTTTAGAAATCCTTCAAATTCCTGTTGTCCGTCCAATAATGAGGCAAACAATATGCGTTTGTTTTTGGAAAGTGAATTCCAGCGGGCAATTTCATCCATCAGCAAATCTTGGGCCTTCTCACAATCGTTTACAGGATTATTAATTTGGTCGGTAATTAATTTATCGTCTTTCAAAAGATGATGGTAGGGGCGTTCAGGAAACAACAAGGGAGAAATGTAAAGAGTATCCACTAAAGATCCGTGAGCATGTCTGTTGTGGAAAAGATATTGTGCATCATGGTGAATGATGTTGTGCCCACAGATATAATCCATGCCATTGATGAAAGTGTATAATTCGTCCAATGAGTTATTATGAAAGAAAGTATTGTCATATCGAATAGCACCAATGTCGTGTATTTTATGGTCGGTTAATCCGATTTCTGCATCAACGATAGCATAACGTAAGACATTATGAGCTGCGCCCATTTGTTGACTGTTGTTTGTGTTTTCCCTGGTGGAATTTATGTTTTCCCATAGTTTATTCCATATCGACATGTTGTATATATGGCTTTAAAGTGATATTTCATACAAAGATAGTGAATGTTATGTGTAGGAACAAATTTGTTATGTAAAGGATCAAACTCGATTAGTTTGAAAAAAGGATGGAAATAAACTTTGTTTTGATAGCCGCTTTTCCTTTCTCACAATCCGTTTGCTAATGCGGAGGGAAAGTTGTTTCTTTGCAGGCCGAATTGATCTATAAGATTTGTTATGCTTAGCTCGAAAACCAAAGGTTACATGTTGGGATTTATTGCAGCCGCCACTTATGGTATGAATCCCTTGTTTGCGTTGCCGCTTTATGCTGACGGTATGAATGCTGAGTCTGTGCTGTTTTTCCGTTATTTGTTTGCCATAGTCATATTGGGCTTTATGACCAAAATGCGGGGACACAGTTTCAAGTTGGCACGGCATGAAGTGCTACCTTTGATTATTATGGGACTATTGGTAGCCATATCGTCATTAACCTTGTTCAAGAGCTATTTGTTTATGGCTGCCGGTATTGCTTCGACCATTCTGTTTGTCTATCCGATTATGGTGGCGGTGATTATGGCCTTGTTCTTCAAGGAGCGGCTCACGTTGCTGACAGTGGTGTGCATCGTGTTTGCTTTGTGTGGCATTGGGTTGCTCTACAAGAATGAAGACGGCGATACGCTGAGCGCTATGGGTGTGATGTTGGTTATGGCGTCAGCCTTGTCGTATGCCATTTATATAGTAGGTGCCAATCGTCCGACATTGAAGAATATACCTACCGTAAAGCTGACCTTCTATGTATTAGTGTTCGGATTGTCCTTGTTTGTGGGTACAACGAAAGGATGTACGGATGTGGTCGTACCGCAACATTGGTATTTTTGGTTGAATTTAGTGGCATTGGCGCTTTTCCCGACGGCCATTTCCTTTCTCTGCACTACGGAGGCTGTGCATTATATCGGCGCAACGGCAACCGCCATATTGGGGGCGATGGAGCCGGTGGTGGCTGTGGTGATAGGCGTGTTGGTGTTTGGCGAGCCCATGACAGAGCGGATAGCTTTGGGCATATTGCTGATATTGATTGCGGTGACGCTGGTGATTGCCGGAGGAGGGTTTACCGCTTATTTGGTACGGTTCAGAAAACTGTTTCCGAAAATGATTCCACACAGAAAAAAGAAGGAGGACTGATAGATGAAAAAACTATTTTTTTTAGTGGCTGTGATATGCCCGATTTTGTTGAACGGATGTACTTCTGTTGAAGAGCGTGCCTATGCTTATGGCATTACCAACAGTATGAGTCTTTCAAACAGTGATGCGTTGCAAATTATGTCGTATGTGGAGGAGAAAGTCAGTTTTGAGCCCATATTGGTGACATCGGACAGTGAAAGTGGGGCGGATGCCGCAGCTTTCAATGAGTTTGAGCGACGCATAGCCGCTGTGGATGATGAGGAGTTGAGTGCCATGTTCAGTGGAGATGATTATTATGAGCTGGCACTGGAGCGTGATTTGGGTAATGGTGATGTGTTGCGTCTCTCGACCAAAAGTTGGCCGGTGCAGCCTTGAGCCTTGAAAATCAAGCCTAAACAAAAAATCCTTAACTTGTTAAAGTTAGGGATTTTTCGTATTTTTGCAGCATGTAAAATGGTAAGAATCAAAATTATTCACTGTAAAACTAATCAACATGAAAAAACGAATACTGGTCGTTCCCATGATTGCCGCCTTAATCAGTTGCGGACATCAATCCGAATATGCAAGTTATGACGATTACCCTACCTTTGAGCAGGAATGGTTGGAAATGAACTATTCACCCAAACGGACGGAATTTATGCTGTGGGCACCTACAGCGGAGGCTGTGCGTGTGCAATTGTATGCAGAAGGAATAGGCGGTGAACCGGTAGGCACAGTGGACATGAAACGCGGAAAGAACGGATGTTGGAAAGCAACCGTAAAAGAAGACCTGAAAGGACGCTTCTATACCTTTTCCATCATGACCGACGGCGCATGGCAGCAGGAAAGTCCGGGTGTGATGGCCAAGGCTGTCGGTGTGAACGGCAAACGTGCCGCTATAGTGGATTGGACCGAAACCCATCCCGAAGGCTGGGAACTGGACAAACGGCCTGCATTGGCATCTTTTGCTGATATTGTCCTGTATGAAATGCACCACAGGGATTTCTCAGCCAGTGCCTCATCGGGTATCACCCATCGTGGCAAATATCTTGCCTTGACCGAAGAGGGCACTACCAATGAATACGGACAGCCGACGGGTATTGACCACTTGAAGGAATTGGGCGTAACGCATGTGCATCTGTTGCCGTCGTACGACTATGCTTCCGTAGACGAAACACGACTGGACGAACCGCAATACAACTGGGGCTATGACCCGCAAAACTACAATGTGCCGGACGGTTCCTATTCTACAGACCCCTATAATCCGACCGTGCGCATCAAGGAATTCAAGCAGATGGTGCAGGCCTTGCACAAAGCCGGCATACGTGTGATTATGGACGTGGTCTATAACCATACCTTCAATACCGATGACAGCAATTTTGAACTGACTGTGCCGGGCTATTTTTACCGCCACAACGAAGACGGCAGCCTGTCAAATGCATCGGGTTGCGGCAACGAAACTGCGAGCGACCGTGCCATGATGCGGAAATTCATGGTGGAATCGGTGTGCTACTGGGCACGTGAATATCATGTGGACGGTTTCCGTTTTGACCTGATGGGCATACACGATATGGAAACGATGAAGGCTATCCGTGCGGCTTTGGACAAGATTGACCCGACCATCTTTATCTATGGCGAAGGTTGGGCGGCAGGTACTCCGGCCTATCCGGCTGACAAGCTGGCCATGAAAGCCAATACATGGCAGATGCCGGGTGTGGCTGCATTTAGCGACGAGTTCCGTGACGGTTTGCGCGGTTCGTGGAACGACGACAAGAGCGGTGCGTTTGTCGTGGGGCTGGACGGCTATGAACCGCAAGTGATGTTTGGCATTGCCGGTGCATTGCCGCATCCGCAGTTGAAGGAGGCCGTGGAGGGTTATCCTACCTCCTGGACTTTGGCGCCGACACAGATGATTAGCTATGTGAGTTGCCATGATGACTATTGCATTGGCGACCGCCTGAAAATAACCGCAGAAGGTGCAGATGTGGCACAACGTATCCGTCTGCTGCAATTGGCAGAAACGGCTGTATTTACATCACAAGGCGTGCCGCTCATTTTCACTGGCGACGAAATGATGCGCGACAAGAAAGGCGTGAAGAATTCCTATAACAGCCCTGATTCCATCAATGTGATTGACTGGCGCATCAAGAAAGAACATGAAGCGGCCTTTGACTATGTGAAGGGCTTGATTGCTCTGCGCAAGGCACATCCGGCATTCCGTTTGGCAACGGCCGAGAAGGTGTACGAACATCTGGAATTCCTTGATGTGGAGGCAGAACATCTGGTGGCTTTCCGTATCAAAGGATTGCCTGAAGGCGAAACTTGGCAGGACATCACCGTGATATTGAATGCCCGCAAGGAAGCTGCCGAAGTGGTTGTTCCAGAAGGCACTTATCGCCTGGTGGCCTTTGACGGCAAGATTGCACCGGAAGAAGGTTTGGCCGATGTGGAAGGCAATGTTTTGAAAGCCGCTCCACAGTCAGCTACCATTGCCTATAGAAAGTAGTAATATATGCGATAAAACAAAGAAGGCATCCTGCTTGTGCGGGATGCCTTCTTTGTTAGTTGTTTATTGCTTGCTTTCTGCGTTCAGCCATTCATTCAGATGGTTCAGGATGTCGTTCCAAACGATTTCCTTGTCCTTTTCGTTGAGAATTTCGTGGCGCATGTCGGGATAGAGTTTGTAGGTCACATCTGTATAGCCGGCTTTTTCCATCCGTTTGACGGCCTGTTTGAATTTGCCGGTGTTGATAAGGCAAGGGTCGTCTTCACCCGAGATGAACCAGACGGGTAGTGTAGGATGGGTATTGTTCCAGTCTTTGGTGCCATAGGCGTCCTGCATCAGAGCAAACAGATTTTCAAATCCGTTGGCGGTAAACTGATAGTTGCAGAGCGGGTTGGCATCGTAAGCCGCAACGATTTCCGGGTCAGAGCATATCCACGCATTGGGTGAGGCTTCCTCCTTGAATTTCTTGTTGAACGAGCCGAACGACATTTTTTGCAGTTTGACCGGTCTGTAATGTCCGCCGTACTTCTTGGCATAGTTGGCTGCCAGACTTTCACCTATGGCTGCACCCGCGTTGTAGCTCGGACTCCCGCAAACGATGAGCCCGTCGATGGTGTTGTCATAGCGTTTGGTATAGGCTCTGACTACCATGGACCCCATGCTGTGTCCGAACAGGAAGAAAGGTTTCTGTGGAAATTTCTCCCGTGCTATATTGCCCACTGTCAGCACGTCGTCAATCATACCCAGGTAGCCCGCTTCATAGAAATAGCCCAAGTCGTCGGTGGATTGCACAGAGCCGCCGTGTCCGCGATGGTCGTGTATAATGCAGGCATAGCCGTTCTGGGTGAGGAAATCCATAAAGGGGTAATATCTTTCCTTGTGTTCACACATGCCGTGCACCAATTGGACGACAGCCTTTGTCTCCACATTTTGCGCAGGAGTGGCTATGCAAACGCTTATCGGAAGCGAATCGGCAGCAGAAGGAATGGAAAATTCAAAGCGTTCTGCATGTGCTTTGTTAGGAAAGAGGGCTGTTGCTGCAATGGCCAGCAGTAAGACGAATTGTTTGGTAATTGTATTCATGTTGGGTATTGTTTATATTGGCTATATAACGTAAAATGTGGGGTATTTGTTTGGCTATGTCGATAAAACAATGCCTCTGACCTTACTGAAATCGGCAGCGGCCAAGTCGTTCGGGTCGATGAGGAAGTCAAGAACGCCGCAGTCCATGAAGTTGAGCTGGAAGTCGGCCCCTTCGCATGAATCGATTTGCAGGAGTATCTGCCAGTGCTCAAACGGGTGGTCCCATGTTTCCCATTCGCGGTGGGTGGGGTGGGCGAATAGGGCGTGTTCTTCTGCATAAGGTCCGGCAGGCCGGTTGGAGAAACGTATGCACAGTTCGGCCGGGTTGATGGGCTGCTCGTCCGTATTGACCAATACCATTGCTTCAAATCCCTCGTGTGGGCCGGGTAAGCCGACCTCGGGAAAGTAGAGCACACAGACGTCGTCGGTATTGCTGATGCAACTGCCAATAAAATCCGGATTATCAAAGTCGCCCAGATAGTGGTCGATTTTTGCGAAGAACGAAAGCAGACCTTTGTGTGGCAGCCGCTGTTGCGTGTCGTATGGGGCTACTTCCGCCAGATTGATTTGGCAGATAAACTGGTATTCGCACGGCTGACCCTCACTATCCATATAGGTGGGATAGTCCATATCTGCCGGCAAATCGGGATTTCCCCAAAAGCGGCTGGCGCATGGGGCAATCGGTTCGGAGGGTTGGGACAACAGGAGTTGGATGGGTTGCATAATGTTACTCAATAAATGTCAGTCAAACATAACACCGGGGTTCATCTGTGAAGGCGTTTTCCATTCAATGTCGTAATCCTCTTTCAGCACTTGCTGTTTGGCATGCCAATAGGCAAAGCAGAAGCCCATGCCGCGTGGGAGGTCTTCCAGTTGGGCATAGATTTTCCGATGTGCCTCGTCAATGTTGCTTTCATATTCCGCACTCCATTCTATAGGGTCATTTTTCAGGTGACCGATGGGGTGGATGTTGTCGAAATCGCCCTTGTCGGCACAGTCGATGTTGTGGCGGTAGAGGCGGATTTTTTGCTCCACTTCTTCCGTTTCACCCAGTTCGTGGTCATGTTGCGCCTCGATGCGGTGGAGCACCTGCAACTGGAATTCCAGCAACCGGAGTGTGAGCAACGGGTGGTCGTAAAGCACGACAATCATGCGTGAAATGGCCGTGTTGAGCTTGTCGAGCATGTGGTCAAAGCCCTCCAGATAGGCGGCAATGTCGAGCAGTTCCTTCGCCAGTGACGCGTTTTCCCATACTCGGTTCATTTCTTGTGCGTTTTCTTCAGCCACCAGCACATCGCCGCAGCACACTTCCCAATAGGCGCTGATGGTGGAAGGTTGCCCCGTGCGTTCCAAGCCTTCTATGGCCTGACGGGCCTTTTGTAGTTCTTGTCGGTAGTTGATGTCCATGGTTGTCAATGCTTTAGAGTGCAAAATTGCGTACCATCATTTTGTCGCCTTCAGGAGGCGTTTCTCCTTCGAACAACGGGCAGAAAATGGTCTTGTCGGACGATTGCCGCCCGTCAATGTCAACGGCCGTGCTGATGATGGTGTTGAGAAACATAAGTTCGGATGTCTTTTCTTCATACATGGCATTCACCACTTGTGAAACCTCCTTGAGCAGTGTAGCGCTTTGCTTCATCACTTTGCCATATCCGATTGCGGCAAGTCCGAGCGACGGCAGCGCTAAATAGGCACTTGCCTGCGAAATGTTGAGGCTGACTATGTCGTCTTTCAGTTTGCGGAGGTCTTCTACCGCACTCACACAGTTTTGGTGCACTTCGGTGATGGGATAGAATCCGCCTTCCACATCCGCCCGCATATTGTTGGCTGTCGGCAGAATGGAATTAGGGTCGTCTGCCTCCCGTTTGAATCTCAGTTTAACAGCCTTGCAGATTTGTCCGGCTTCCGTTTCGAGGTAGTAGGTGCAAATCTCATAAGGCGGACGGAAGCTGTTCACATATTTCACAGCCCTTTCGCTGGCAATGGATAGGTCGCGGAAGTATGTGTCTATTTCTTCGGCACCTGTGGATTTCTGTCTGGGCCATGCAGCCGAGAGCTTTTTGTCGGTCCAGAGCGGTACGGAAATTTCCGGTTTGGTGGAGCGTGCATCTTCCGGAATAACCATCTGGCAGGTGTCTTTCGACAGTTTCAGGTCGTAGAACACGAATTGTGCGGAATTGCCTGCCGTATTGGCCAGCCAGAACATCAGCTGGTGGCAACCGTTGATGGGGATGGTAATGGTTTGCGGTTTCATCGACTCAAATACTGCCAGTTCGGCCACCACTTTTTGGTCGGCGCCTATGAGCAGGGTTTCCTTGTATTCGCTTTTGTCGGCTTGCCATGTGTCGGGTCCGAGCAATTGCGCTTCTCCTGCCGTCTTGAGGCATGCCACTGTGAATGTCAGCGAGTTGTATTGTCCGTAGGTGTTGAAGGCGGCGCAGGAATTTTCTACCGCTTCACCGCCGGCAGCCAAGACCAGAAATGCCGCTGCTCCCATCAGTGTGCTGCCAATGAGTGTGCCACCCACTGCTCCTGCCACCACAAAGGAAGAACCTACTGCGGCTGCTCCCACTGTGGCTGCCATGGTGTTGTCCGTGCCGGAGAGCACGCCGTGGTCGAGCGAGAAGTGCGTGCTGGTTTGGAGCATGAAGCCTTTGTTGATGCGGCTGCCGTCGGGCATGGTGAAATATTTCCTTTGTGTGGAACCGTCGTAAAATACATTGCCTTGGCTGGTGCTTACATAATGTATGTAAGGCGCTCCGAGGTCAATCAGGTCGATGTTGTGCGGGCATTCGGGAATGGGGTGGACAAACAGGTCATTTTCCACCGGTTCGCCACGATATACCACCAAATCACCAATGCCGTAAGCCCCTACATTCATTGTGCCTTGTCCGCCATTTTCAAAGCGCAGTTTGCGGCATTTGTTGAGGGGGAGTACATATTTCTGGTTCGGGCTGGTGGCATTGAGCGGAGCTTCCAAAATAAGCCGGTCATCGGCATAAACCATGAGTTTGTCATTGTTCATCACCCAGCTTTTGCCTACATATCCGGCTGTAAAGCTGACATAGTCGAATTCATTGCCGAGGTCGAATGCGACGTAGGAAACCACATTATCATCCCAGAAATTGGCCTTTTCATACAGGATGAAGCCCTCGCTGAACTTGGTACCTCCCATGGAGAAAGTGATGTAGTCCGATTCGCCCGTATAGACCTGTCGGTCAACATCGCTTCGGGTTGAATAAGGCGGGATGTTGGAAATGAGTTTGCACACGTCGGGCAGGGTTTTCAACCGTGGGTCGGTTTCGCTCACGGCTGTTTCCGTTTCGACATTGGGTGCTTGCCCTGCAGGATAGACCCATGCATCGACAATAGCGCCGTAGAGGCTCATTTCCGACTGCTCGCTGAAGACGGACAGCTGGTGAACGCCCGTTACATCCAATGTGATGCGTTTGGCAATATCGTCCTGT
This sequence comes from Candidatus Gallipaludibacter merdavium, assembly GCA_017694875.1. Classification (GTDB taxonomy): domain Bacteria; phylum Bacteroidota; class Bacteroidia; order Bacteroidales; family Paludibacteraceae; genus Gallipaludibacter; species Gallipaludibacter merdavium. The sequence continues at coordinate 20,388 of JADIMG010000058.1, read as the reverse complement.
TTGATTTCATATTCGTGCAATATTTTCCCATCGCCCTTGATGGTTATCCACCCCTTGCCGTTGCTGGCGTCCTTGGAGTTGACCGGTCCGGCAATAAAGCTGAGCGTTTCATATTGTCCGCGGAGGTTGAAATGTGTCTGTGCTTGGTTGTTGCCGATGAGTGCCATGTTCATTATCATAACAAGGCCGTAGTCATAGGTTTTGTTGCCCACGCTCACCGATTTGTATTTGCTGTCGGGCGACACTAGCCAGTGGCCTTTGTCCTCCAGTGCGGAGTGGCTTTCCATGGTATAGGGCAGAATGTCCTTGACGAGCATCTTCTTCTCCGGCTTGCCGCTGATAAGGTTGGCGGTTTCGCGTGGCTTTTCTCCGGCTTTCCAGAGGGTCACTTCCGCAAAGCAGATGTTGCCGTTGCCCGTTACAAGCGTAAACTTGATCTCGTTGACTCCATTGATATTGAGGGTGATACGCTTGTGCAGGTCATATACTTTAATTACCTCGTCCATAATCTTTTTGCCGTCGGCATAGACTGTAACGATGCGTGGGTCGCCGCCGTAAGAGCCTTTTTCCAATCCGAGTACAAACTTGATGGTTTCATATTGCCCGCCCAGCTGGAAAGTGGCATAGCCTGGATGGTAGGGGCCTACCGTATTGCCGATGGTGAACCCGTTGCCCCATGTGAGTCCGCCATAGATTTCCATGCTGCTTTTGACATTGTAGCACAAAGAGCTGACTGGTTTGTAATTTTTGACTAAATAGCGCGTCTGTGCCTGTGTGAGCGTTGTCGTAAAGCAAAGCAGGATAATGCATAGGGGTGTAATTAGTCTTTTCATATCGATGTGGTGTTGGTTGGTGTGTTCGTTATGCCCATGCGTCAAATCGTCCGTCGTCGTCACGCTCGTCGCTTTCGAGCGGCTCATCAAACGCAACGAGTCGTAGGTTGAGCTGCGCATGTCTCTCTTCCGTACCGACAGTGACTTCCACTTCGGGCGCTTCGTCGAGATGGAGCGTAAAGCTCTGTCCATATTCCTCCTCGCCCTCATAATAGATGTTCAGTTCGAGCGTAAGCGCTTCGTTTTTTATTATTATGACTTCGGGAAAGTCGAACGCGTCGTGGTTGAAGCGGCGTTCACGCATGATGTTGTAGCCGGCTTTGAGTTCGTCCTTGTCATACATGTAGCGCACATAGGCAGCTCCGGTTTCGTCGGTTGAGAAGGTGAGTTGCAGGGTGTCCCAGTAGTGTTGTGTTTTCATAGGTCTTTGATTTGAAAGGTGTACCACCATTGATGATTTCCGTCTTTGGTATAAATCGCTGTTTTATAAATTTCGTTTCTATGGATGATAAATGTTTCGGTTCCCGTGTCCAGAATAATTTCTTCCGGGTAGATTTCCTGCAATTTGACATTCCCATGTAGCCATTCCGTGTTGCTATTGGGAAAAACGGATGTACCGACGTTTGCATGTTCTAGTTGGACAATGCTTTCTTCCTCGTAGCAGGAGAACCTGCCGGTTACCTCGCATTCGTTTGACCAATAATGTGTGGCTATCAGTATCATTGATATTGCAGGTTTTTGTGTGTTGTTTTTATATATCCAACGCAAATATATGGAAAAATATCAAGTAATAAAGTTTTTTAGTGGATTTCTTTTGTTTTTATGTCTGTTGTAATCGTGTGGTTTGTTAAATAAAAGGCGGATGTGCTTAGATGAAAGATGCAACTTGTTGTTCATGCAGTCGGTTTTGCACGGAATTTGTGGGTGGAATGCGGTTTGATTTCAAAAAGTATAGAATGATTGACGAGCGTAATGACGAACAGGAACGGCTGGTAGGCGATTTGAATTGGGACGGTTTGCACCGGCCGCGCATCTATTATGCTATGGCTGCCACTTTCTGCGGATTGTTTTTGGCCGTATTGGACGGTACGATATGCAATGTGGCTTTGCCCAGTATTGCGGCGGAATTGCAGGTGAGTTCCTCTTCATCCATTTGGGTGGTCAATGCGTTTCAGTTGGTCATCATGATGACCTTGCTGCCCTTTGCCTCATTGGGCGAGCTGATTGGCTATAAGCGTGTGTATGGCTATGGAATTGTAATATTCACTTTGGGTTCGCTGTTTTGTGCCTTGTCGCCCAGCTTGTTGTGGCTGGTGCTTTCGCGTGCTTTTCAGGGAGTGGGTGCATCGATGATTATGAGTGTAAACACATCGCTTATCAAGTTGATTTATCCCCGTCGGCATTTGGGCAAAGGGGTAGGGTTGAACGCTACCATGGTGGCGCTGGCCTCGGTTACCGGTCCTACGTTGGCGGCAGGCATATTGTCGTTTGCTTCATGGCCTTGGCTGTTTGCCGTGAATGTACCCGTGGGAGTGGTTACGTATTTTATGGCGCGCAAATATTTGCCCGACAATCCGGTGAAGGTGTTGGGCCGCAGATTCAATTGGCGTGAGGCGGTGCTCAATGCTATGACGTTCGGACTGCTCATCGGTGCGGTGGAGAGCTATTCACATGGCGGTTCGCCTTTGCTTTCGCTGGTGGGTATTGGTTTGTGTGTCGTGGCGGGCTATGTCTATGTGCGTGTGCAGAAGGGCGAGCGTTACCCGATGTTGCCGTTCGATTTGCTGCGCATTCCCATATTTACCATGTCGGTAGTGACCAGCATTCTGTCGTTCACCGCCCAGATGTTGGCCATGGTGGCTATGCCTTTCCTCTTGGCCACTACTTTTGGTTATGATGCGGTGGCTACGGGTTTGCTCATGACTTCCTGGCCGCTGGTCATCATGTTTGTGGCGCCGTTGGCAGGATGGCTGATAGGCCGTGTACATCCCGGCATATTGGGTGGTGTGGGGCTGGTGTTGATGAGCATTGGCTGTTTCAACCTTTCCTATATTCCGCTCGATGCCACAGAAGCTGACATTGTTTGGCGGCTGATGTTGTGTGGCATGGGCTTCGGTTTTTTCCAGTCGCCCAACAATCACCTGTTGCTTACTTCCGCTCCTCCAGAGCGGGCTGGAAGTGCGAGCGGCATGTTGGCCACTGCCCGTTTGGTGGGTCAGACCACGGGTGCTGCCTTGGTGGCTTTGCTTTTCCATATTTTTGGTGATAACGCGCCTCACGATGCCATGCTGCTGGCTGGCATACTCACTTTGTGCGGGGCGTTGAGTTCGGGTTTCCGATTGAAAGCGCACATGCCCAACGAGAAACGGTAAGGTCGTTTTTTAGTGGCAATTATAGGACTTGGTTCTTCTCTTGGACTGCTTTCTTCTGTTGGAAAGCAATAGCACGGATAATGCTTCTTTTGTGATTATTTTATATGACCGGCAATAATTAATTATATTTTCTGCGTTCTTTTTGTTGTTTTTTTGTTTTGCTGAAATTTATTTTTATCTTCGCGGCAACATATAGATATTATTTGTTATTATATGTCCTCATTGTGCATTTCTTTGCATATCACCCTTCCTTTCCTCTGGGAGTGACATGGTCCTGCCAGACGGATTGCACTGTCTGCCCGCAGGACGTAAAGCCAATTGTCAACTAATTTGTTCATTATTAATCTGTAAACCATGAAAAAATCAATTCTTATTGTGTTGTTGTTCATGCCTTTTCTTTGGTCGTGTGAGCAAGATATAACAGACCGTAAACCAGTAGTGCGTACATTTGAACAGGATGGTTTCCGTTTTACATTCTCCTTGCAGACGGAGGACGGAACAAACGCTACCGTGTTCAAGGAAGGGGAAAAGATGCTTCCTGTGTATAAGGTGGAAAATTTGAATGCAGATACAGCCTATATTGCAGAATCTTATGCAGACCCTCGTAATTACGATACAGGCTTTTTCAATGTATATGCGGCGAGTGATAATAGTGAAATTACCTATATAACCATGGATGTGCTTACTATAGTCAAACCTTGTTTGCATATAACACCAAGTGGAGTGGTCGAATATACGGTTTCTCCTTCTGCCATACAGAAGTCATTGGATAAAGGTTTCTATTATGTTGCCTTTACTCCGCGCTTTGCCTACTATTCTTCTTGTTGTCACTATAGTGATAGTGGGGAACTTGATGAACGGATAAATATAGAAATGCCTGAGTTTAATATCAATTTTGAAGTAAAATGAAAAAATCACTCTTTATTACCTTATTGCTCCTACCTTTTCTTTGGTCGTGTGAGCAGGACATTGCTGATCGTAAACCCGTAGTACGAACATTTGAACAGGATGGTTTCCGCTTTACATTCTCCTTGCAGACGGAGAACGGAACAAACGCTACCGTGTTCAAGGAGGGGGAAAATGTGGTATCGGTTTATACTATTGAGAATCTTACGGGTGATACAGCTTTTGTGGCTGAAAGCTATTCATCTGCTTATAAGAATGATAACTTCGGACGGGTGTATAGTATTGATGGTGAAGATCTGGGACGTCCGGCTGTTGTGATGCCGGCTGAATGGATTATTTGCCGTCATATGGAACCGGGTGCGGCTTGGAGAAGTAGTCTAAGTTATCCTGGTGATGATGTGCATAATGTGCAATCTTTGAAGCGTGGTGAATATTATGTTTCCTTTACTCCGCGCTTTTCCTACTATTCTTCTTGTTGTCACTATAGTGATAGTGAGGGACTTGATGAACGGATAAATGTAGAAATGCCTGAGTTCAAAATCAATTTTGAAGTAAAATGAAAAAGGCAATCTTTGTGATATTGTTCCTACCTTTTCTTTTGTTGGGCTATACCGGATGTAATTCAGGCAGTAGTGATTGGGAATTAGTCGAAGGAGTAGTGTTGCCAGCAGAGACTAACGAGCTTTTAAATACAATTTTTTCCGATCAGAATACATTGAAAAAACATTTGCCGGATAATGCTCAGGGGAAACTGTACATAATTAATACGGAAGAAGAATTAAAAGGGCTAATTCCTTCTTGTCAAGAAACGTTTGATGTTGATTTTGAGAAATATACTCTGCTGCTGGCTGTGGTAAGTACACAATCCCTTTCGGATGAAGTGAATGCATTATTGTATTATTGCTTTGATGAAAATAGTTACAAATATCAGATTGCTGTAAAAAAAGCGGAAGAGGCTTATTTGGGATTAGGCTTTTGGGGTTTCTGGATAGTCGCTCCTTGTAAAATAACAGATAATGTAAGTTTGGAGATAATAGAAGTGCCATGAAAAAATCAATATTTATTACGCTGCTGCTTTTGCCTTTGCTGTTGCAAAGTTGTCAAGAAGAATATGATTACGTTACGTGGATTGACCATGAAGCCATGGTTTGTGGTGTAGAAGACCCCGTAACCAATCTTCCATGGATTTCTTCCGATGTGCTTTCTTCCCCTTCTCTTCAGCCTTATGGATTCTTGCATTTGTATGAAGATACGGTAATGAAGGAAGATATTGTAGTGGTTCAAAGACGACGGTATGGGATAACGGTGTACGCTTGTTCTGGTCAGCGGATTGCAAGCGGGGAGTATAGCTTGCGTGATGTCCCCGATACCCTTTACGACGGCATACCGTTTGAAGAGTACAGGAATACTCCAGAAGAGGGTCTGTATCTGTCGTCTCCAGCACCTTGCTTTGAATGTGATTCTCTGTTTCAGAACTATCGTTATGTCCAGACATTTTATAAAAAATATAGGGTAAAGAAATAAGGAGGAATCTTTTCAGAAGATAACTGTCGGCTCGGGAGTATCAAATTATAAAACTGTGTTTTACATTTGCTACTCCACTCGCCTTGTACTATCTTTTCAGAAGATACGATGCGCCTTGGCATAGCCAAATCACAAAACTTCGTTTTCCATTTAATGCTTGAATTTGAGCGGCGGTTCAGCAAAAAAAAGCAGGCTTTCTTTGTGTTCACCTTGCTCCAAATTTGTCTCTGCGCTCGGCTTTCAGTATCTTTTCAGAAGATAGCTGTCGGCTCGGGATAAAAAATATTTGAAACAAGTTTCTATATTTTGTTCTCCGCTCGCCTTGTACTATCTTTTCAGAAGATACGATGCGCCTTGGCATAGCCAAATCACAAAACTTCGTTTTCCATTTGTCTCTGCGCTCGGCTTTCAGTATCTTTGTGGCTTTGATTAAAAAAGAAAAAGCAAAGACCATGAAGAAAATCAGTATGTTATTTTGTGCTTGCCTTATCTCGGCAGCCGCACTGCAGGCCAATGACAGCCTGTTGGATGATATCGTAACAGGCAAATTCAAGGCGAAACCGGCCCCCATGATGACCTTGGCCGAAGACGGAGAACATTATTATCAGTTGAAAGACGACGCCATTGTACGCTATCAGTTGAAAAGCGGCAATGTGGTGGATACGGTGTTTAATGCCAAAACTGCCAAAGGCGAGAAAATAGAGCAGATAGAAGGCTTTATGATGGGGCCAGACGGACGCTCCCTGTTGGTGTACAACAATTACGAACAGATTTACCGCCGTTCCTATAAGGCCGATTATTATCTGTATGACCTTCGCACCCGTGAACTGAACCGCTTGTCGGAAACGGGACGGGAAATGGCCGTGAAGTTCTCACCCAATGGCCGATATATTGCCTATGCCTATAACAATAACCTCTATGTGTATAAATTGGATTTTCACAGCACGGTGGCGGTAACCACCGACGGCGAGGTGGGTAAAATCATCAACGGTACGCCCGACTGGCTCTATGAAGAGGAATTCGGTACACGCGAATTGTTCGACTGGTCGCCCGACAGCAAACTGCTGGCTTTTGTGCGCTTCGACGAAACGGCTGTGCGCATGTTCGACTTCCAGTTCTTTATGCCCCAGTCTTTCACTTCTGACGAGACCTTGCTCTATCCTTACAGCTTCACCTACAAATATCCGAAAGCAGGCGAAACCAATGCAAAAGTGAGCGTATGTGTTTATGACACCTATTATAAATCCATCAAAACCATGGATGTGGATACGGAAAACGCTTACATCCCCCGCATCCGCTGGACAGGACAACCCGACCAGTTGGCCATTTTCCGCCTGAACCGCAACCAGAACCGTCTGGACATGTTTTACGCCAATCCGAAATCCACTGTCAGCACCCCCATTTATACGGAAGAAGATGAGCGCTATGTGGACTTCATGCAACTGGATGAGTGGCAGTTCCTGGAAGACGGCAGCTTTGTGGCTGTCAACGAAACCGATGGTTACCGACATGTGCACCAATACGACAAAAACGGATTGCACAAAAAGCAATTGACTAAAGGCAATTGGGATGTGATGACCTTCTATGGCGTTGATGTGAAACGCCGTGTGGCATATATTCAGGCTGCCGACAAAAACCCGATGACGCGCAATCTATATGCTGTATCCTTGAAAAACGGCAAGATGCAACCCCTTTCTACGGAAGAAGGTACGCACAATGCACTTTTTGCACCGGGCTATTCCTATTTCATTGATACCTATTCCAGCATTGAAACACCAACAAGGGTAACGCTTTATGACGCCGATGGAAAGCCATTGCGGGTTTTGCACGAAAATGATGCTGTGGGCGAGGCATTCAAACAGTTGAATCTGCCCAAGAAAGAGTTTTTCAGCTTCCAGACCGATGAGGGAATCACGCTTTACGGATGGATGGTCAAACCGGTCAATATGGAACCGGGCAAGAAATATCCTTTGCTGCAAGTGCAATACAGCGGACCGAACTCACAGCAGGTACTCAACAACTGGAAGATAGACTGGGAATATTATCTGGCTACGGAAGGCTATATTGTGGCTTGTGTGGACGGACGTGGCACGGGTGCACGCGGGTCGGAATTCCGCAAATGCACTTATCAGAACATTGGACAACTGGAAACGGCCGACCAGGTGGCAAGTGCCCGCTATTTCGGCAGTCTGCCTTATGTGGACAAAGACCGTTTGGCTATTTGGGGATGGAGCTTCGGAGGCTACATGACCTTGATGTGCATGAGTGTGGACGAACCTGTTTTCAAGGCGGGTATTGCCGTGGCTCCTGTAACCGACTGGCGTTTCTACAACACGGCCTATACGGAAAGGTATATGCGCTGTCCGCAGGAAAACTTCAAGGGCTATGACGAAGGCTCACCTTTGTTGCGTGCTGACAAATTGAGCGGCAACCTTCTGCTCGTACATGGAACAGCCGATGACAATGTGCATGTGCAGAACGCCTACAACTATGTGCATCGTCTGGTGGAAGCCGGCAAACAGTTTGAAATGCAGATCTATCCTGATGAGAATCATTTCATCCGAAAAGGCAATTCTTACCGTCATTTGTATCACCGCATGAAATTGTTTTTAGATAAAAATTTGTAGAAAAATGGCAATTGTTGGTACTGCTTTGACAAAAAAACGGTATCTTTGCCTGCCGTTTTGAAAGCGGTATGAACTAACCAATCTTTTTTTAACAAATAAAAATCTGTAAATATTCATGGGAACACAGAAGAATGGAAACGTTGTAGCGATTATTACAATGCTCTTCCTGTTTGCGATGATTTCTTTCGTAACGAATTTGGCTGCACCAATCGGTGTTATCTGGAAAAATCAGGAAGCTTTTGAAGGATCAAATTTCTTGGGTATGTTGGGAAATATGATGAACTTCCTTGCGTACTTGTTTATGGGTATTCCTGCTGGAAAACTATTGGCTAAAATTGGTTACAAAAAGACGGCTTTGGTAGCTATTGCCATTGGCTTTTTCGGAGTATTGATTCAATTCCTTTCCGGTATTGTTGGTGTGGGTGGCGTTTTGTTCGGACTACCTGCCAATTTCTATGTATATCTTTTGGGTGCATTTGTGGCCGGTTTCTCTGTATGTATGTTGAATACGGTGGTCAATCCAATGCTTAACCTTTTGGGTGGCGGTGGTAACCGCGGTAACCAGCTCGTGCAGTTGGGTGGTACTGCCAACTCTTTAGCAGGAACACTAACGCCGATGTTGGTGGGTGCATTGATTGGACAAGTGACCAACGATACTGCTATTAGTGATGTAAATCTCGTACTCTATATCGCTTTAGGCGTGTTTGCTGCTGCATTTTTGGCATTGGCATTCATTCCTATTGCTGACCCGGAACAGGCACAAGCTTTTACAGCTAAACCAGAACATTCTCCTTGGAATTTCCGTCACTTCGTGTTGGGTACTGTAGCCATCTTTGTCTATGTGGGCATCGAGGTAGGCATCCCAGGAACATTGAACTTCTATCTTTCTGATACCAGTGCCAACGGCGGCGGACTTGACCCGAAAACGGCTACTTCCATTGCCGGATTTGTGGCCGGTACTTATTGGTTCCTCATGCTTATCGGACGTTTCTTCGGAAGTATGATTGGCGGAAAAGTTTCCAGCAAGACCATGTTGACTTGCGTGGCTTCCTGCGCTATCGTATTGGTGGCTTTGTCCATGTTCCTGCCTCACACCATGACTTCCATGCCGGTGTTCACCGGTTCGTCCTTTGCTGTGGTCGATGTACCGTTGGCTGCCTTGTTGCTTGTGTTGTGCGGTTTGTGCACTTCCATCATGTGGGGTGGCATTTTCAACCTCGCTGTAGAAGGTTTGGGCAAATATACTTCAGCTGCTTCCGGCATTTTCATGATGATGGTCGTTGGTGGTGGCATACTGCCGCTGTTGCAGAACTGGATTGCCGATGTGACCACCTACATGACCAGCTACTGGGTAGTGATTGCCGGACTGGCCTACATTCTTTATTACGCATTGCGCGGAAGCAAGAACGTAAACAAGGATATTCCTGTTGATTAATCTTTATTATTAACCAATGTCCGTTTCGGCGGAACAATAAATTGCAATACAATGGAAAAACCTTATGTAGTCGGTATAGACATAGGCGGACAGACCGCCAAAATCGGTATAGTGGATGCACGTGGCAATGTGTTGGACCAGACCGCTATCCGCAGTGATGACACAACAGATGTGAACGTATTCATTGAAAACCTTTCTGTTGCTGTGGAAAAACTGGTAGCCAAAAACTATAGCATGGACCAGATAAGAGGGATTGGCGTGGGAATACCTAATGGCAATTTCTATCAGGGAACAGTGGAAAATGCCGTAAACCTCAAGTGGGGCGGCAGCAACAATATGATTCCGTTTGCCAAGCTGTTCAGCGAACGTGTCAAATTGCCGGTACGTCTGACCAATGATGCCAATGCGGCAGCTTTGGGAGAAATGACCTACGGCGCAGCACGTGGCATGAAAAACTTTATCATGATTACGCTTGGAACGGGTGTGGGTAGCGGTATTGTTGTCAACGGTTCTTTGCTCTATGGGCATGACGGCTTTGCCGGTGAATTGGGACATGTAACCATGGTACGCCAAAACGGACGTGTGTGCGGTTGCGGCAAGACCGGATGTCTTGAAACCTATGCTTCTGCTACCGGTGTGGCACGTACAGCCCGTGAACGCTTGGAGACAACTGATGTCAAAAGTATCCTTCGCAATATTCCACCCGAGAGCATCACTTCAAAAGATGTGTTTGACGCAGCTATGCAGGGCGATGAACTGGCTAAGGATATCTTCCAGTTTACCGGTAAGATTTTGGGAGAGGCGTTTGCCGACTTTGTCGCATTCAGTGCGCCTGAGGCCATTATTCTCTTTGGTGGACTGACCAAAGCCGGTGACTTGCTCTATAAGCCGGTTGTGGAAAGCATGAACGAAAACCTGATGCCTTTGTGGAAAGGTAAAATCAAGGTGCTCTTCTCAACACTCAAGGAAAGCGATGCCGCCATTTTGGGAGCAAGCGCATTGGCTTGGGAATTGTAGGAAAAATCTATTATAAAAACGAGAGGAGGCGGTTATTAAACTGCCTCCTCTTGTTTTTATGTCTGTATATTTACATGGTTTCGTTTGGGAAATCTTCTCTAAAATCCAATATTGACGAATGTATATAAAAATCTTCTCTTTTATTATTGGCTATTACGGATTTTTTTATTTAGATTTGCAGAATGAAAGTAAATATCTTTCATGCACTTAGTTAGAAATACAGAAAGGATATTGTTATGGACTCACTTGAATTGAACAAGGACATTGTGGCCGAAGAAAACGCCAATAAGGTAGAGAATGAAGTGGTAGTGAATGAAGAAAAAGCCGCCGAAGCCACAGTAAACTCTGATGAAACATCAAAAATGGATGTTGAACCGAAAACAAAAGCATCGTTGTTACAGGAGCTACGTGCTGTAATTCAGGAAGAAGCACCTGAAATGAAAGCGAAAGTCGATGCACTGAAGCAGTCTTTCTATAAAATATATAATGAAGAGCAGGAAATTCTGCGCCGGGAGGCGATGGAGCTCGGCAATACCTTTGTTCAGCAGGTTGATGAAACGGAACAGGAGTTCAAGCAATTGCTGGCACAGTACAAACAAATGAGAGCTGCCAAATTGGCTGAAGCAGCCCGCCAAGCCGAAGAAAACCTGTTGAAAAAGCAGCACATCATCCAGCAGATAAAGAATATGGTTGAAGAAGCCAGCAATGGATTGGACGTGGCTACCAAGTTTGCCGAGGTAAAGCAATTGCAGCAGAACTGGAAGGAAATAGGTCCTGTTCCGGAAACTGAAGTGCGTGAACTGAACAAGCAATTCTCCACTTGCCTGGACCAGTTTTATGATTTGGTCAAGATTAATCATGAATTGCGTGAATATGATTTGCGCAAGAACCTGGAAAGCAAAACACAATTGTGTGAAGCTGCCGAAGCGCTGGCCGACAGAACCGATATCGTAGCCGCCTTCAAGGAATTGCAGCAACTGCACGAAAAATGGTCGGAAATAGGACCGGTGGCACGTGATATCCGTGAGGCTCTCTGGAATCGTTTCAAGGAAGCATCGACCGTTATCAACAAAAAACATCAGGACTACTTCGACCGGATACATAAGCAGGAAGAAGAAAACCTGCAAATTAAAACAGCGCTTTGCGAAAAACTGGAAGCCATTGACACAACGGCACTGACCGGATTCAAGCAATGGGACGAAATGACCCAGCAAGTAACCGCCTTACAGGAAGAATGGAGAAAGGTGGGTTATGCCCCCAGAAAAAACAACCAGCAGATTTATGAACGCTACAGAGCTGCCTGCGATAAATTCTTTGAACAGAAATCAGCTTTCTATAAACAAGTAAAAAGTGACCTGCAAAAGAACCTTGAACGCAAACGTTCGCTTTGCGGTGAAGCTGAGGCATTGAAAGACAGTACAGACTGGAAAGCTACCACTGAAAAGATGGTGGCATTGCAAAAGCAATGGAAAGAAATCGGAGCCATACCCCATAAATATGCCGATGACCTATGGAAACGTTTCCTTTCGGCCTGTGACTATTTCTTTGAAAAGAAAAAGGAAAACTTTGCCGGACAGCGTCAGGAGGAAAACGAAAACCTCAAGAAGAAAAAGGAAATCATTGCCAAAATTGAAGCCTTGACAGCTGATGACGTGAAAACGGCGCAGGAAACCCTCCGCTCGTTGATTGCCGAATACAATGCTGTAGGATTTGTGCCTTTCAAGGACAAGAATAAAATTCAGGACCGTTTCAAAAAAGTGGTGGATGAACAATTTGATAAACTCAATGTCGATGTCACCAACCGCCGACTGGACGTGTTCAAATCCAATCTGGAAGATATCGAGGCAAAAGGTGCTGACAAGTTGGCTGACGAACGCCGCCGATTGCTGCGCATCTACGACAACCTGAAAGCGGAAATTGCCGTAAGTGAAAACAATATTGGATTCTTCTCTGCCAAAAGCAAGAAATCGGAAAAACTTTTGCAGGATTTGGAACGTAAAATCAAGTCCCTGAAAAGTGAGCTGAAGGTTGTGGAAGCAAAAATCAATCTTATCGATGAAAAGATGGATTGATATGAACTTGATTATCAAACGACAAGAACGCAATTTGTTTTTTTTAATAACATAATCACTCTTAGTGTATTGCCTATTAAAAGAAAAGCACTATATTTAGAGCGAAATTGAAACAACATTAGTACGAACCTTAAATATTTGAAGCTATGACGAAGACCATCACATTTAATGAACTGCGCAAGGTGAAAGACAGCCTACCAAGTGGTAGCATGGAAGCAATTGCTAAAGAGCTTGGCATTGATGCCGATGAAGTAAGATGCTATTTCGGGGGCAAGAGGGCAGATGGTGTTGGATTCCATATTGAACCCGGACCGGACGGCGGGCTTGTAATGCTCGATGATACTAAAATTTTGGAGGTTGCTCTTCGCATTGCATGGGAAAATAAAAACGTGTAACTTTCTTTAGTACTAAACGTCTACGTGGAAATGTCCTTCAGTGATGAACGGCATTTCCACGTTTTTTATAGCCCCCTTTGCTTCAGATGCATCCGCCTTGGAGCAATCATCCTCATCCGTCCAGTCTTTCACATATCTTACAGCCCAATGACCCCTTGTGGTTAAAAAAGATTCCTATCTTGCTGTTTTTCTTATAAAGTATAACAGCGGTAGGGGCTAAATTGGTCATTCAGATTATTTATAGTAACTTTGTCCGTTAATTGTTAGTACGTATAATCTGAGATTGCCCTTAGGGGCAAGAGAGTTGTAATCTGTAATTATATGCCGATACGCAAATTCTATTTCCTTATTTCCGTTCTGCTCGTTGTGGCGTTTGTCGCTTGCAAGAAGAAAATTGTTCCAGATTTTACCTATGACCCGGAACAGCCTAGAGCCGGACAGACGATTACGTTTACAAATACCACTACGGAAGGTGAGTATTGGAACTGGACTTTTGGCGACGCTACCACTTCTACCAGTAAAAACCCCTCTAAGATCTATAGAGCTCCAGGGGTATATTCCGTTACGTTGCGGGTCGATTCCAACGATAATTATATACGCACAAAGGAAATCATTGTTTATGATACAGTTCCAGTGATAACTGCCAGTGTGGATGCGGTGAAGTATTATGAGCCTTTTACGCTGTCAGTGCTGGTATATAATCCCTATTATAGAAAAGTGACCTATGATTGGACCTTCTCTGAAAATGCTGTTTCCGACCAGATAGACGAAGAGCACAAGTCCGACGATGCCCGCGTTAACCTGTTCTTCAACAAGACCAACACGACGGAAACCGTTCTGCTCACGGTTACGGTGGGCGATTCGGTTTACAATCTGTCGCACGAATTATATGTTCACGATGTGCCGGCACCTTCTGTGGTGATGGTCGATGGCGACGGAAACCTGTGGAGGCAGCGTCTGTATACCAATGGTTTGGAGGAGGCTTCCAAATGGATGGATACGCAATTTCATCATGTCGCTTCTACGGCCGTCTATAATGATGTGTTGTATGTGTTTGATGCCGGCTCTCATGTTTCACCTGACGAATGGACGGACGACATGCAGAGTGACGGACGCATAGTGGCAGTCAATCTGACAGCGGCTACACAGGAAAATGTTCTCACAACCACCCAGCACCCCCGTTACAGCTTCTATCGTGGCATGGTGCGGAGCAACTACATTTATTGGGCGGATTACGATGATTTCATATATAAGGCACCTGTATCTGTAAGAAACAAGGAATTTTCCTGGAATGCAACTGCACAGGAAACCTATGAATACTATTTGCTACAGGCTTCACACCTCGGCTATTTCAACAAGGGGCTCGCTACCGGACAGCCAACAGGCGGTATTGCCATTTATGCCGATACCTATTTCTGGGCTAAATATGGAAGCGGGAAAGGCATTTACCGTTTTACCTCTGACGATATACTGGGCGAACCTGCTACTGACGATACGCCAGCCCCTACAGTAGGACATATTTTGGCGGATTATTCCGTGGCAAATTTCGCCTTGGATGAAATCAACCGTAAAATCTATTTCATAGACAATTCGTCGGCCAATGCCGGTTTGTGGGTCGCCAATATTGACGGACGCAATCCGCGCAGAATTACAGAAGATTGTACGGGTGGCATCTATATCGACAATCAGTCTGACAAACTTTTCTTTACTGATTCAGAGGGTGTGAAAAGCTGTCGCCTGATGGCTACTGACAACAATGTGCTGATTGAAGAACCGCAATATTTCTCCTCAGTACAGGCAACCTCTATTGTAGTGGACCCTAAATTCCGTTGATTGAGATGCCTTTCCATTCCTGCTTTTCACCGGAAATGGGATGTGCTGTCTATGTGTGGCATATCCAGGAATCCGTAGAAGAGCTGGAGGTACTTTTGCCGCAGGTAGACGTACCTGCTTCCCGTTCGCAGCAACGGCGCAAGGAGCGTTTGGCTGTGCGTTTGCTCTTGCAGCAGGCCAATGTGACGGGACTTGCTTATGAGGAAAGCGGAAAGCCAATCCTCACTGACGGGCGTTATATCAGCATTTCCCATTCCCATGATTGGGTATGTGTGGCTTTGCACGACAGCCGCCCCATTGGCATCGATTTGGAATGCTTTTCCGATAGAATGCTTGCTTTGTCGCCGCGTTTCATGAATACGGAGGAGCTGGCTTCCCTGCCACATGATAAAACCGTGATGCATCTGGTCTGGTGTGCCAAAGAGGCTGCCTACAAGATATACGGCGACACTTTGGTCGATTTCCGTGCGTCCATGACGGTTTTGCCTTTTGTCTTGTCGGTAGGCGGAGGAACGTTTTTTTTGCAACTGAAGACGTGTGGCGCAAGGCTGACCATGAAATATATGTTGAATGCAGAATACGCATTGGTCTATAGTATTTTATGATACACAATATCTATCAACTGATTCAAGAGAAAAAGGCGACTGGTCAGAAAATGTTGGCGGTGTTGCTCGACCCGGACAAATGTTCCAATGTCGGTCAAACCCTGTTCGAATGCATTTCGAACGCTCGACCCGATTTTGTCTTTGTGGGCGGTAGTGTGGTCGATGGCTCGGTCGATAATTTGGTCAGGACGCTGAAGCAGTACCTGTCTTTTCCTGTTGTTCTTTTTCCTGGCGATGCCCGTCAGTTTACACCCAATGCCGATGCTTTGTTGCTGCTCTCCCTTATTTCAGGTAGAAATCCTGACCTGCTTATCGGTCAGCATGTCAATGCGGCCATGGCTATCAAGCGTTCGTCCATCGAAGTCATTCCCACGGGCTATATTTTGATTGACGGTGGACGCTTGTCGGCGGTCGAACGGGTGAGCCATACGCAGCCGCTTCCGGCCGATTGTCCGGAAATGGTTGTTGCCACTGCTGTGGCAGCCCAATTGTTGGGCATGCAAATGGTCTATCTCGAAGCGGGTAGTGGAGCCCTCACTTCCGTTTCACCGGAGATTATAAAGGCGGTATCGTCTGAACTTTCCATTCCTTTGGTTGTTGGCGGTGGCATACGCACCATAGAGCAAATCAACAATGCGCTCTCGGCAGGTGCCGACTTATTGGTTATCGGCAACCATTTCGAGGCGCATCCTGAAGATATGCTTCCGTTTGCAGAGGCGGTTCGTTCCTATCGCTCTTGACGCTCTTCTTCCTGCGGTTTTAGCACTACACCTTTGCTGCTGCGTCCGTCAATCATGCCAATGATGGGGCGGTCAAAATGGATATGGCGGATAAAGTCCGTTTCGTGTTCAGCCGCTTGGCTGTTCAGAAACTCCAGATTATAGCTGCCGTCGTTTCGATAGGGGTTGATGGTCAGATAGGCCACGCCAAACGAGGTCAGGTTTTGGAAGAAGTGTGTGCCTTGGCTCGGGTCAATGCGATAGTCCGATTGTCCCGCTTCCACAATGATGCGTGCATTGCTGATTTGCGGCCATTTCACGGGTATGCCTAACCAATGGTCGCTGCTGCCCCATCGGCCTGGTCCCACCAGCACATAGGGGCGGTTGGCTTCGGTCATCCAGCGGTTGAGCGCACCAATTTCTTCGGCTATTTTGACATTGTTGCTCGAATTGAAATGTTCCGGTTTCACATATACGATGTCGTAGATGTCATTGTATATTCCGTGTCCCAATGAACTGTTGGAGGTCAGGATGGTTTCGTCGGTAGGAATATCGCCTATGGTTTCGTCCACCATTTCCTTTTGGTCCACAATGGGGCGTATCTGCAATAGGTAGAAGGTATGGTTGTGTGCCTTGGAATAGTCAAGATTCACGGCAAACTCAATCTCAATGGGGCGTCCCATTTCCCGTTGAGAGATTTCCAACAGCTTTTCCAGAATTTCCGCCAGTGGGAATACCTTGTGCTCCAGAATGTTGGCAAAGGTTATTACCCGTCTGCCCGGTTCGGTAATGTTCGGATAGAGTGTTTGAGTGTGGAAATCATAAGTCGATGCGATGTAGCGCAGTGTTCCGTCTTTTTCAGCGTCTTTCACCGAAAGTTTCAGCAGGTTGAATCCGTCGTCGGTTTGGGGCGAGAAATGCGTGTTCTTGAGGTCGAGAGCATTGAAATAGCTTTGTGTCTCCTTCAGGGCCATTTCAATGGTGCTCGTTTGCAGTACATTGTTCGGGTGTTTGGGCGAAAAGCGTAAGGTTTGTCCGCCATCCACGATGTATTTGCCCAATCCCATGGCAATGTTGGCAATGCCCTCTTCCGCTTTTTCATCGCCAATCGGATAGTAGTTGAGCGAGCGCGCCACGCCCGAAAACGACGGGTAATAGCGGTCGCCGTGTTGCGTGCCGCACACTTCTTGCAGCACCACAGCCATTTTTTCTTCGTCAATGACATTCTTGGTGGCGGTCATATAGGCCTTGCTGTCACGGTAATACACAGAGGCATACACCGCCTTGATGGCTTCTTTCAGCAACATCAGCTGGTGCGTGCGGCTACCTTCCACATAAGGCACCATATAAGTGGAATAAATTCCCGCAAACGGTTGGTAGTGAGAGTCTTCCAGCAAGCTCGATGAGCGGACAGCGATAGGCGATTGTACTGTGTCGAGAAATGCAAACAAATCCGACAATACTTTCTTGGGTAGCGAGGCTTTCAGGAAACGGGCCAATATCTCTTCATCCGGCAGGTCGGACAGACCTACGGGATACAGGTTGTTTTTCTCTATGAACTCGGTAAACACATCCGTACACAGCACCACCGTACGGGGTATGGTAATCTTCGAGTTCTCGATGTCTTCCAGCGTATAGTTGCGCTTAATCATAGCGTCAATAAAGGCCAGTCCGCGCCCTTTGCCGCCCATCGAACCAGAACCGATGCGGGCGAAATTGGAATATTGGTCGAAGCGGTCTTTTTGGAATACAGCCACCACACCGCGGTTTTTGATGCGGCGGTAGCTCACAATGGCGTCAAAAATGCATTGCCTTACCTGGTCCATCGCATTTTCAGCCTTGAACTGAGACACTTCAATGTTTTTCAGAAACTCTGCCAGCGGAAACAGGGCGCGCGAATAGAGCCAGCGGGAAATATGATTGTGTGCCACATGATAGTAGAGCGTGTCGTCGCTCACCTCAAATACCTTGACTTGCAGGTCTTTCAGATTTTTTACTATGCATTCCACGGTGCCGTTGTGGGGATTGCTGAACACAAAATCGCCAAATCCGAAATTATCGGTCACGGCTTGCTGCAAATCGCGTATCAGCGTTTTCGACATCTTGCTCAAAAATACGGCTTCCTGTTCGTAGGCGGCAGCCCGGTTGCTCTCTTCGGTCGATTCCACAATCAGCGGAATATAGCGGTTGGTCGAGCGGATTTCCTTGCACAGGCGTATGCCAGCCACTTTGTCTTTCACGCCCCTTCTGTTGAAACTTACATCTGTAATCACACCCAACATGTTGTTTTCGTAGCGCTTGTACAGCTTCATGGCTTCCTCATAGCTGCGTGCCAGGAGAATTTTGGGCCGTCCTCTCATGCGTAACATTTGTTCGTGTTCGTTCAACGCCTCCGTCATAAACGAGCGTGATTGTACAAACACGTGTTTGTAGAGCATGGGCAGGAGCGAAGAATAGAAGTGGATGGAATCCTCCACAAACAGAATGGTTTGCACGCCCACCGACTTCACGTCTTCTTTCACGTTCATCTGGTCTTCCACCAGTTTGATGATGGCCAGCAGCAGTTCCGAATTGCCTAACCAGCTGAACACATAGTCTATGGCCGACAGGTCTTCTTTCGAAATCCGTTCCGATACGGCCCGGCTGAACGGAGTGAGCACCACAATGGGGATTTTCGGGTAGTTGCGTTTCACGCTCTTGGCCCATTCAAAAGGGTTGATGCTGTCGCCGCTCGGCATAGAAATAATCAGGTCAAATTCCCGTTTCTTGAGCAGCTTGTTGGCATGTTCTTCCGACGATACCAGTGTAAAGCGGGGTGGGAAACGCAGGTTGAGCGATGTATATTCGTTGAACAGCTGTTCCTCTATACGGCCGTCCTCTTCTATGGTAAACACATCGTATTTGCTTCCTAGCAGTAGTACATTATAGACCCGGTGTTGCATCAGGTTGACAAACGATGTGTCCTTGAAATACAGTTTCTTGATATTGGGTGTTTGCATAAGCTTGGGTTTTATTCGTGATGATAAGGTTCGCCTTTCAGTATGGTCATGGCCCGGTAGAGCTGTTCCACAAATATCAGCCGTACCATTTGGTGGGAAAAGGTCATTTTCGATAAAGACAGCTTTTCGTTGGCACGTTTATATACGCTCTCCGAAAATCCGTAAGGCCCTCCCACAACGAACACAAGATTTTTCTGTGATGCCAGTATTTTGTTTTCAATGAATTTGGCAAAATCTACCGAACGGAATTCCTTGCCGTGTTCATCGAGCAGCACAACATAATCAGAAGTAGCCAACTGTTTCAGCAGCAGTTCTCCTTCCTTTTCCTTTTGTTCCGCTTCCGAAAGGTTTTTGGTGTTTTTCAATTCCGGAATGCAGATGTAGTCAAAAGGCATATAAAAGCCCAGCCGCTTCTGGTAATCACCGATAAGTGCCTGTAAATGTGAATCTACCGTCTTTCCAATCACTAAAAAGGTCAGTTTCATGTATAGGATGATTTGGAAGTGTAAAGGTAGTGATTTTCTTCTATATTTGAGTAGGGGAAGCATTTCCAGGACATTTGCTACGCGCAAAAAAGCGAATCTATATAATATGTTTCAGCCATATTCTGTATATTTACGGCCTATTTAATTGAGTCATATTGTATATGGATAAAATATCAAGAGCTAGTATCATAGGTGCTATGGCTGTTATCATGCTAGTGCTTTTCATGACAACAGGCTTTTTTTCAATACCCATAGGAGTAAGTATCTGTTCAGTAATCGGTATAATATATGGCTATAAATGCAAAGATAAAAGTTTCTTTAGGTGGTCAATGCTTGCTCTGGTTATTGGTGTAGCTTTCATTATTTATGCTGTTATATTGATAAAATCAATGCAATAATACTTATGAACGAATTCATATTTTTTATTGTACTATTTCATTAGTGTCCCGTTAAAATGGGACGAGTTAAACAATTAATCAAAAAGCCCCGGAATCAGGGGATCATTTAGATCTTTGACATCATTGAAATTAGTCTTGTCGAACAGGTCACGCAAGTGGGTTTTGTCA
>JADIMG010000057.1 GCA_017694875.1 Candidatus Gallipaludibacter merdavium | reverse complement strand
TCTTCCGGGCGAAGCCCTTGAAGAGCTTTGATGTCCTGATGGTTTTCCAGAACTTGTACGGTCGCAATATTATGGGGATCAATATTGTTTGTAGCAATAGCGTAATGGCCTTTCATCAGATCAAGCCCCTCAATATAGAAGTTCTTTATAGGTTTGCCTTGATAGGACACCTGTCCAGCCTCAGATACGGTTATCCCAGGCATCTTGCGCAATACGTCAGCCACGGACTGGTCGGACTGTGAGAGGAAAGAAGCCACATTATAGTTTAAGGTGTCGCCTTGCGCGTAGATTTTCTTTGCCTTGACAACGACCTCTCTTAATCCAATCACCCGTTCTTCCACGATGATGTCGTATACTCCCGATCGGTTGGATATAGTGATGGCAGTTGGCGAAATTTCCATGCTTGAAGCTTTCAAGATAAGGCTGTCGCAGCCACTGTTCACGTTCAACCTGAAACTGCCGTTTGCTGCCGTAAATGTTGAACCAAGAATTGTTTTCGGTGAAGTAACCGAAGAAACGATGACGCTAGCAAAATCAATGCCTTGACCGCTCCGCAACTTAACAAAGCCGTGAATATCCGTCTGTGACATAGCAAAAACAGATGTAACAGAGCAGAATAACAATATGTACAAACGACGTGACATAATTCGCTAATAATGCTTTTACTTATGTGGATAGTCTCTTTCTTGATAATCATATTGCGCTTGCGAAGGATCGCTCTGTGCACCATTGCCATACAATGCACTCATTTGGGAGGCAAAATTCCCTTGGATGTATGCTTTATACATCTTCTGGAGATACGCTTGCCTGGACTTCAGCGTAAAGGGTTTGTTCCTAACATACAGCCTTATCCCCACGGGTTGCAGGTTCTGGGTGTAAAGCCCAACAGCCTTGTAGGCATAATGCTTCTTGCTATCGTAGGCTTCCAAGACAAGACCGGGCAACCCGAACAGTTTCCAAGGCCCTTCATTGACGGGTATGTCGGTTGAAAACCAGGCATACCATGTGCGTCCTCTAAAATCGCACGTGGCAAGCTGGCAGCTATACCCCAAGAGTTCTTTTGTTTCCGACAGAATTTGCCAAACGGGCATTTCCGTGGGTTCCGTGTACCAATAATGATCTCCTGCAATGATTCGAGCAACTATCGTTTCACCCGCGTTGATATTGCGGAAAAGGTATTCACGCTCCAGCCCTCCAAGCGGCTTGTACTCAGCCTGGCCGAGCGGATTCATTTCCCGGTGGAGTTTCTCGTAAAGCGTATAATCCGTCTGTAATAGTGAATCTGCCCACATCATTTTAGTTGGGTAAAACATAGCTGAAGTTTTACCAATCCTCAAAGTCATAGGGTCTGTATCACTCCGGTTTTCTAACGTGTCCGCTACCGAAGTTTTCATATAATGTACTTCCAAAATGGCGGGTTCCTTGTCTTCTATTATCTGTGCCATCACATTTGATGTCACGAAAAGTAATACGAACAAACTGACGTATCTCATGGCTGATTCCTCCTTTATTGCTTAAAATCAGGCTCTAACCCATCTAAATAGCGGGTATCATTCTTATTTTCCGGAACATTTGTCCCCATTTCCGCATTAAAAATCCGCGTGAGGTTTTTCAGATATTGATAATCCTTCCGCAGGAATGAAATCCGGTCAGTCTTTTTCCCCTCGTCCAGCCAATCCTTTTTGGGTGCTGGATTGGAGAACAGCCCTTTCAGGCGGAAGGAAAACAAATGATCCTTGTCGTGTGCTTCGAGAATAAGCCCGGGGAGACCGCAGAACACCCAAGGCCCGTCGCTAAAGGGGATGTCGGGCGAGAACCAAACCGCCCATTCCCTGCCATGATAACAGCAAGTGGCTTTGTAGGCTTCAAAGCCATTGATGTTCTTTGTAGAATCACACAGCTGCCAATGGAATTCATTTTTGGAGGCAACATATTCATAAATGTCGTTGTCAATCATATCTTTGATACATAGGGTGTCCGATGTATAACATTTAGTCACCATAAATGTGCTGCGTTTATAAGGAAAAGAAGTGGCATTAGTTCCATCTTTGGCTATGGCGGCAGAGAAAAGTTGTCTCCAAACGGCTCGTCCATTGGGTGTGTTCTTTAGGGAATCCGTATAATAAGTATAATAACTGAAACAAAAGGAACTATTTTTAGATATTTCCAGATACAGTATGTCTTTTTCTAGGATTGAATTGATGCTGTCTTTCGTATATTCAAAATCATAGACGGCCCTATAATTGGTACCCATAACATTACAGCTAAGCAATGCCATACCTATCCACATTATCAATACAATTTTCAGTCGCATATCTTTCGGTTTTAAATCAGAACAATAGTGCTACAAAGGTAACGACAATTATACAACAGCCATTATAATATTAAATGAATCTTATTTGGATTTATATTTTTTAACCCTGCTCTACTTTCTATCCATACATCGACACATCAATTGCAACAATAGTGCATGACTCGTTTATTCCTCCGCAAAAACCTTTCCTTGTTTATACAAAAATCGTACTTTTGCACCATGAAGAAAAACGGAAACATACTCATCGTTGACGATAACCGGGGCGTATTGGCCGCCCTGCAACTCCTGCTGAAGCCGCACTTCGAGCGGATTGCCACGCTGGCCTCGCCCGCCTCGTTGCCCGCCATGCTCAGGGAAGATGGCTGGAGCGTGCTCCTGCTGGACATGAATTTCACTTCGGGCATCAACAACGGCAACGAAGGGCTCTACTGGCTGCACGAGGCCAAACGCCTCCGCCCCGACCTGCCCGTCGTGCTCTTCACGGCCTACGCGGACATCGACCTCGCCGTGAGGGGCATCAAGGAGGG
>JADIMG010000056.1 GCA_017694875.1 Candidatus Gallipaludibacter merdavium | reverse complement strand
CGGTTGGATACTGTGTCATAACTTTATTGTTTGGTACCTTTAAAGATATAACATTTTTCCAATTGACCGGCTGATTCTGAATTGTATGTAGCCCTATAACATTATTCTTAAATCAATTCAAAACAGTTTCTGAAAAATATGGCGAATATTTTTTACAGACAAATCGTTCATTTATTGTTTCGTCTTTGATGAGTATAGTTCGTCCGGTACCTCCTTGTCCCACTTCCTTAAGGTATTTATACTCTTTTGATTTGATAAATCTTATAATATCATTTTTCATATGAAATCTACTCTACTTTTATATCCGGTAGGCAGTTTATAAATCCTACTATTTTGAAAGGTTGAGCTATGTATTTATTTCTTCTTGACAACATATTTCTGTTTAGGGTCTGTTTTACTTTCTGTAGAAGTCATTGTCAATACATCACCAAGTAATGGATCAATGTAAAAGCGCTTCATCCTGTATTTGTCGGAATATCCCAGATGTTCTGATATTTCCTGTAGAGTGCGAGGCTCTTTACAATAGTTCATCAGTTCCTGTATTGTTTCCTGCCTTTTCTCGTCTCTTGACTTTACTCCTTGACTTTTTACTCCTTGACTTTTTACTCCTTGACTTTTACTCCTTGACTTTTCGTTTTCCATATATTCAGAATTCAAGGAGTAAGAAGTCCAACGACCTTTGTTGACGGGTACGAGCATACCTTTTCCAACCAAGGCATACAACGTTTTTCCGACTTCCAATGGATTTTTGCCGAGTAATTGCTGCATACGGAAATTTGATGTGCTTCCTTCGGTAAAGGCTGTGGCCAAAACTAATTGCTCCTCCTTGTTAAGTTTCTCGTAGTCGCTACCATAAATATCGTGAAGTGCTATGTGGCATTCGTCTGGTATCAATGATGCCATAGTGAGTGTTAATTCCACCAAATGCAAATCCTGATTTTCAATAAGACAAGGCTGACGCCAATTTTCCTTTTTCCAAGCATTTAATATTGTCGGAAATCCAGAACCTATGTTGTCACCAAAACCTATCATCCTGAACATTGCCTGCATATTCGGGTTGCGGGCTTTGGAGTGTCCTCCGGCATAAATATCCATTACAGGAATTTTCAGGGAGCCAGGATTGGAAAAGACAAAACAATCATCGTGCTTCTCAACTTTCAACACTCCGGTTATCATATAGTCAGAATGTATCACAAGATTGGTCAATGCTTCTCGCACTGCTTTATGAATGGCAGTGTCATCTATTCGCTCCATACCTTCCAATCTGAACGGGCGCTTCAAGTCTTTGATTAATTTGGACTGCACGGTCATAAAGAAGTTGTACAGATTGTTTTCCCATCGTCCATCGTATGTCAGTCGGTCACTCCAGCGGCTATCTGGCTGCAGGTTCGTCATGTCCAGGTAGTCCATACGAATATTGTCAAACCGCTCTCTAATGGACAAGCCTTTACCGAACATCAGCAAACCGGCAAGGGTCAATCCCTCCCGATGTGTATTCCTGTCAATTATATAGCCTCCCATATTCAGCAAGAAGTCTTTGTCTGAATAGTCGTTCCAAACATGATCCATGTTAGCTGTGCGGAATCTGTTGCGGTATGCTGCAAGAGTATTAGCATCGATGTCATCCATCGTGTAATTCTCCATAAGAATAGAATCATTGCCGCTGTCGTTGGCATCCCGAATCATTGCCTTTACATCATCTTCGGTACAATGATAGTCTCCCTCATAGTTCCGTTTGAAAGAGCCGTTCATCATATTACCATTGATATAGATTGGCCTTTGTCGGTAATCTACTTGCGGAATATTGATAACCAATAGAGAACGTCCTTCATATTCAACTATATCAACATCTTCTTCGATAAGGATATTTCGGTTTACTTTGTTGCTATTCAAGGTATCGAAGAACTCCTTTTTCAATTTCTTTGGATTATTAACACCTGTTATTTCAAATCTTTTTGCCGAGTCTGGTTCTTCCATATGCTCGGTTATGCCAAGCACGATGATTCCTCCTACAGTGTTTGCGAAGGATGAATAAGTCTCCCAGACTGATTTAGGAATTTGATTCTCGCATTTCTTACATTCGAATGAAATGCGTTCTCCGACCTGAAGTAAGGTATTTATATCTGTTATATCCATCTTAGTCTTTTTTTGATTGGTTAATTAGCGTCCTTACATCAACATCGAGAATCCTTGCTATCTGCAAAAGGGTTTCTAACCCTGGTTGAACGGAGTTTGTACACCATTTAGAAACGGTTGTTTGGTCTTTATGCAGTTGCTCGGCAAGCCATTTTGCCGTCCTTTTTTGTTCTACCAATACGACTTTAATCCTATTGATGTCTGTTTTGGGGCTATCTGTCATTGCATTGTTGGTTTTTGAGATTGCAAATATATAATTTAAAATAGAATATTTGAAATAATTATATGATTATTTGGTGTAATAATTAGCGCGTAACGCTAATTATTTTGATTTATCCAATACTCGAGTCAAAGCCTAAAACGACAAAAAATATCTCCGTGTGGTGATAAATGTACTAACAAACCTTAAACGATTTCATCGTCCGGTAAGTAGTAGTCTCTCCATTTGATGTCCGATGTGTAAATGGCGGCAATCTTAACCAACCTATCAAACAGGTCATAT
>JADIMG010000055.1 GCA_017694875.1 Candidatus Gallipaludibacter merdavium | reverse complement strand
GAAATGAATGCATCTGGAAAAATGAATTTCTTTTCGCCCAAAAGGAATTTGATATAAATAAATTTCTCGTTTTTGTTGATTTTTACAACTACTCCTTTGCCAAATTTCTTGTGATGAACGTGACTATTTATGGATAATGCATCCAATCGTGCCTTAAAAAGTATCTCTGCTTGTGACATCTGTGGAACTGACAAACGGACTGCATTATCATACTTTGCCGACGGGACTACAGATATCGTACGCGTATTAGGTTGATTTCCTGTCTTTTTCCTATCTGTTAGCGTATCGTACTTATTTTCGTTGGGTAGCTCTATTGCTCCTGCATACGTAACCATTTCATCATTCACCATAGTAGCCTGCTGGTTGTAGAACAACCTTTCATATTGTGATTTGGGTATAGTTGTATCCCATCCACCAACTTCATCTTTCCGATGGCGATCAATGCCTGTATATATTAAGCTGGCATCTTCATAACGCTTAAATTTAAAGATTGCATCATTCATAAGCGGTGCATTAAAAACTCCCAAAGAGCACAACATATTAAAATCCGCCACATTCAATCCTGTTACCTTTTTAAATAATCCCGGCTCCAATTGCGTAATAACGTCTTTAAGGCATCGTTCACGATAATCGGTCAGATACATAAAGACGGGAATACGTGTTGCAAACTTTATCAGTTTCTCCTGTATCTGCTTGCGTTTGCTCTTGATTTCTTTTTCTTCGTCAGAGAGTTCCTTTTTCTCCTTGTTGGATGGATCTGGGTTCTCCTTTTTTGCCTTCTTAACCGCTTCCGATTTATTTATTATGGTTGTTACGTCGTTGTTCAGATTGCGGAAGCCCTCAATATTCATTAAGGCTTTCATTGCCTCCGGACTATCCAACAGCCTCCTGAGCGTATTGTTATCCACATTGACAAGAAGTGCCGACTCCCACCTTTTGGCCAACAATGTTGCTGATGTACCCGCCAGAGCAATATCAAGAATATCCTGGGCATCCACCTCCTTCATTGAACTACCGTCGTAAGCCAGAACAGGCAGAAACTTAATAAATTCTCCCACTTTTGCCTCTGGATTGGATTCGTTTATATCCAACCGACAACTGTAATCTGATATCTGACGCAAAGCTCTATCCAATGCAAAGTCAAAAACATAACATTCCTTCTTCATAATGGTTTTACTACCCTCTTCGTTTCTAACCTCCCATGGGCTTTGCACTCTGAAAGCTGCCTGAAAATAGGTTTCCGGACTTTTCAGATTACGAAGCATGAATATGCCCGTCCATGGTTTAACAGTAACGCCCGTTGTCAACTTTCCACATGTAAGTGTTATGGTTTTTGTTTTCAATGGATCACCCATATTTGCCAAGACTGGAAATAATGCATCTATACCTATACCAGCTGCATTTCCTGCACAGACCGTTACCTTGTAGTCATGATAGAATTTGTTTTGCCTTTGTTTCAGAAGATTAGCCATTGCATAACAAGATGACACATTAGGGAGAAACCACAAAGTATGTGACAACACATGGAGCAATCTTGTATCACTGTATGGCATTGGTGGGCGTTTGTCTTGACCCAGTTTCAAGTCATCAATACTTGCCGGCAGATATGAACCCCGAATAAGATCCAACCACTTTTGCACTTCATTTTCATATTTGAATCTTGCATTCTCACCCCTACCTTCTGCGGAAAAAAACACGTTCAGGTCAAATTCATCGAATTCTCCTTGTCGGGCAACCTCCTGTATTTCATCGGGCATTCTGTAAGTAAGCATTACCATGCGTGGCAATGTTGCATAAGGGTTATTACCACCTTTCCAATCATTCTTCGCACGTTGTTCGTCAGAATAGGTCCAGTTGAAAATCTGTTCTTCAATAAACTCACCATTGTTGATGGCTCTGAATGGCGTTCCAGACAGAAACAGATAATATTCTGTAGAAATGGGCAGCCATGTTTCATTAATGGCATTGCTTGCCTCGTCTTTCTGGTATTTCTCCGCATCAAAATCCACAGCACTTTCTTCATCTTCCTTTTCAAATAATTCTTTGGCCTTCTCTTTCCATGCCCCGAAATGGTATTCGTCAAAAATGACCAAATCCCAATTAGTAATATGTATAAATTCATTTTTGGCTTTTATGCCTCCTGACTCATTTGTACCAAGAAGGTCTTGAAACGAACCAAATACAACAATTGGCCTTGATTTGTCGGCCCTGGCAAATTCCTGGTCAATATTCAGATTATTATTCCTTGCATCCTTGTTGGATATATATTGCCATCCTTCAAAGTCGATATGTGAAATCAAGTCATCGCGCCAGGCAGATTCAACCGCAGGCTTGAATGTAAGAATGAGTATGCGCGACAAATTCATTTTCTTTGCCAATTGATAGCTGGCAAACGTTTTTCCGAAACGCATCTTGGCATTCCATAAGAACTTTGGTGTTCTTCCGGGTTCTTCTCTTTTTGTCCGCTCAAAATAGTTTTTTGTCTGTTCTACTGCTCTATACTGCTCTGGACGCATAGCAAAATTTTGCGTTCTGTTTTCCTCATTGACAAGGCCTGTACGCAGTGAAAGTATAGCGGCCTTCACGTCAGCTGTTGAACATCTGAACCACTCATCTGTTTTATCAAGCGGATTAAGACGTGTACAGCCATTATGTACAAGAATTTTGTGCACATCTTTATCTGTAAAACAAGAGCCGTCATTGGTCATGGCCGACTCCACCAAAACTATTTCATAATTTATTTTGCTGGTATGAAGCTGTTCGTCTATGCGTTCTTTGGCTGTACGGTCGGTATAGCCAACCTTTAAATAGCCTTTGTGTGAACTGACTCCTAACAGTTTGTAAGCATATATGGTAGGAGTAACTGATGGGCGTTGTGGAAAGAAATTTTGTTCCATAATATCACTCCATTGGTTTAATCATAGATTCGATAAAGTTAATTTCCTCTTGCGTCAGATTGTATTTTTTATAAAGCATTTCATCGGTCCATGGATGGGAGAAATCTTGGAGAGGAACAAAAACAAAACTATTTTTTGTAATGTGTATTGACGTTAGGGTTTGCAACAAAAGAAAGCGAAAAAAATTTGTTTTTACATAAGACACCAAATTATTTGCTTCTGACAAACAAGTAAAAGCTCCTAATACAAGAAAAGTTTCTGTACACACTTCACTAGGATTCAATACTTTTAATGAGGATACAATTTGATAGTTACCTTCAGAACTTGGTTTATTACCACCAGACATTGCATAAGTAATTATCACTTTATATTTATCAAGAATTCTATCTCTATCTATTATTTCTTTCGTTGATATATAAGATATCCCATTACTTGATAACATTGTTAGCGCATTAGGAAAACTTTTATTGTCACCATTATAATTACTAGGTAAGGAGAAACTATTTCTAGATTTTACTATAGTATCCATAGTATCCTTTTTCAATCTCAATACTTTATGAATAATTTCCACTGATATATTATCACGAATAAATATAGGATATTCATTTAAAGGTCTTAGTGCTTCAGAAATCTCTTGATTCCCTTTTATATTAATAATTTTACAATCCCCATTATACAATCTATCCCATAAAAAATAACAAACACCACCTGCAATATTAACACCAGGAAAACAATCACTACTATTACTATAATCAATTAAATTAGATATATGAATATCATTTAGCATATTCTTCCGAAAGTCATCTAACCCTTTTCCTCCTGAATACCAACGAGCAGGAATAATCATACATAAGTATCTAGGGTTTAATTTTTTAGCCTGTTCAACAAAATAATGATATAAAGGTTTTGCACTGGCAGCATTTCCCCCATCACTCAACTGATATGGTGGATTTCCAATAATCACATCAAATTTCATATGGAATAGTTTCTTTAAATCGACATTATGGATTGACAGATATGCATAGGTTTCCAAATCGCTATCACGACCATATTCATTTTGTGAAGCACCACAATAAATACATTTGCCATTTTGCCATGTATGGTTGATTCGTTGGTAAATAATATTCCCTTGTGGTTTATTTTCTGGAAAACGGTAAGCGGAAAACTGACTGTTGGGATACTTACTACAATATACACTGCGGCGTGAGAGCAAGCTCGTCAATTCGGTTATTGCCACGCCAAAAAGCTGTTTGGAAAAGATGTGCTCCACACGTTTCTCCAAATCGGGAATTTGAGGTTTTAAACCTTTTATCAGCCGTTTGGCTATTTCCCTCAAAAACACTCCACTTTTACAACAAGGGTCAAGAAAGGTTGTATCCGGATTTTCAAACAACTCCTGTGGAAGCATATCAATCATCTTGTTGGCCAAGGCAGGAGGAGTAAACACTTCATCGCTACTTAGATTGGCTATACACGACAGTACGTCCGGATTATAGACGTTTTGCAGTAGGCTATTCTCCATAGTATTGTACCTTTTTATAGTGAGTTATATATCTTCTTAGAAATGTTCCTTCTTCCCTTTTTTGTGACTCACTGAAAAGAAGGGGATTGTTGTCTGAGGTCTCATCGTCACGAAGAAGTTCTGCCATGGTATAGTCCGACCGTTGCATCTGTGCACCTGCAATCAGAGTCCATTCCGAGAAAACTATGGGCGTTGTAGTGTCATTACCTTGCTCATCCACACACATAAGTGTCAGGGCATTGCCATTGACAATATTACGACTGATGATAAATTTGGCAGATTCACGTGTCTCGTCCGATGCTTCTGATTTACAATTGGCAGTATATTCTTCATTCCAAATGGAATAGAGGCGCTCACGACACGCGTCTACGTTATCGCGCTGTATATCTACCCCGTACAGACTTCCAATGGCAACCATAGACTGCTTTTCGTAATCACGGGGACTTTTTTTATACCTCCTTCTCAGTTCAGAAAGTTTCCGTTTGAGTATGACGGCAAGAAAATTGCCATCACCACAGGCTGGTTCCAGGAAACGGGAATCAGGTCTTAGACATTCATGAGCAACCAGGTCACACATAGCATTTACTTCCCTCTCGGCCGTAAACACTTCGCCATAATCGGCAACCCGCTTGCGTGAAATGATTTGAGATTTATGTTGTTCTGCTACATCCATATAGCCACTTGGCTAAATGCGCGGTCAAGGGCTACAGATGCCGCAAATAACAAATTCTTTTTCTACAAGACAAAAAAAGCGTGAAGCCCTGCACTGTCGCTCGCTCCACGTTCTGAGGCTCCTAGGAATGGCCCTGCAAGTCGAAACGAGCAACGCATAAGCCCCACGCCGATATGTTTAACATACTCCGATATACCATCACTAACCATTAGTGACATGATACACCAATAGCTAGACGGCAACAGAGGTATGTATATAACACACCTACGGGGCATTCACGCTGCTTTGTTTTTGACTTGCATTGAAATTTTCCTAGGATTTCAGAACGTCAAAACCAAAGCGTAGTAAACGCCTTTCCTATGTCTTGTCCCACCCTTCCCTTTTTCTTTTACAAGAAAATCTTTCGGCGCAGGACCGATAATGATTTTAAAAGGCATATTGATTCACCTGAGAAGGTTCAATCGCAACCAATTGTAACATTACCTTGCTGCAAAAGTAGGAAAAATATTTGCATCTGCCTAAATAAATCAACAACAATAGAAAATCAACGAAGTAGAATAACATTTCAACAAGGAAAATACAGGAAATGCAGATTTGCAAAACAACAGCATCATACACGTCAATGTTACATTCAAGCTGCTTGGCATAGTAATTGCGTTTCCAATAGGCAGGAATCATTTTAACATGAACGATATGAGAAAGTTATTTTTATTTGCAGCCATTGCATGCTGTACTATGTTTGCGCATGCCCAGACGGATGTAGAAACCCAACCGGAATCGGTCATCGTATTTATTGATGGTGCACAAGTAATCCGCACGCAGACACTGAATCTACCACAGGGCAACACTACATTGCGCTTCATCAACTTGTCACCCTATATGGATGCCAAAAGTATGCAACTAAAGGGAAATGGCAATTTCACCATCCTTTCGGTCAATCACCAATATACCTACCCTGACAGTGTCCTTCAATCGCAGGAACTAAGCAAGCTGGAAAAACAAATAGCCGATTTGCGCAACCAAATAAATGAAAAACAGAATGAACTGGAAGTGGCCCAAGCTGAAAAGAAGTTTCTGACCGACAACAGTACTCTTCATGCCAATGGTCAAAGTACATCCCTGGCACTTATCAAGGAATTTGCAGCCTATTACAGCAGCCGCCTTTCACAAATCAACACAAAGGTACTGCAAATAAATAACCAATTGAACCAGCTCAACCAAGAACTCCAGCAGCTCACACAACAGCAAGCACAATTGAAAGGAAAACCATCTGACCGCATGAGTGAAGTCATTGTTAGTCTCAATGCCCCTACTGCTACTAAGGCTCACTTTGAGCTTACCTACTTTGTTGGCAATGCAGGATGGTTTCCCTCATACGACATACGTTCCAATGGCATACAGCAACCCATTAACCTGCTCTACAAAGCGACTGTGCGCCAGAACACCAAGGAAGATTGGAAAAATGTGCATCTTACATTGTCCACATCGCTCCCCACACAAAGCAACATTGCTCCCAAACTGCAAACCTATTGGCTGGATTACGGGCTAACATCACCTGTCTATACAACCCAATCCACCAATACTATCACGGGTGTTGTATTCGACGAGAACGGGAAGCCGTTACCTGGAGCCAATGTCAGTGTAAAAGGAACAACCATCGGAACCATTACTGATATGGCCGGACAATACAGCCTTGTTCTACCCCAGCCTAATGCAACCTTGCTTTTCAGCTATGTGGGTTATGTGCAACAAGAACAAACAGCCTCACAGCCCCAACTTAATATTCACATGAGACCAACGACTGAGATGTTGGCTGAAACGGCAATAGCTGAAGACTGTTATATGGCTATGGCTCCCACAACTCCTAAAATGCTGGCAAGAGCCAATAAGGCTTATGGCTCATCTGCCCAACTGGAGGTGGAATCAACTACTACGCAGACTGCCATGGAGTTTGAAATAGAAATGCCATACACACTGCTTTCTTCCAACAAACCGCTTAATGTGGAAATAGGCCGTTATGAAGTGCCCACTTCCTATTTGTACGAATGTACTCCAAAGATAGACAAAGATGCTTTTCTCACAGCCAACATTACGGACTGGACAAAGCTCAATCTAATTGACGGAGAGGCCAATGTTTACTTTGAAAACACTTTTGTAGGGAAAACGCTTATCAATACGGCTCAAGCCAGCGACACCTTATCCATTTCATTGGGTAGAGACAAAAATATCATCGTTAAACGTGAAAAGACAAGTGATTATACCCAACGCAAAACTATCGGTGCTAATATAACAGAAACAAAAGCCTGGACATTCACTATAAAGAATACAAAGCCTGAAGATATTGACATACGGATTTATGACCAAATCCCTGTTTCTAGTAACAGCACAATAGAAGTTACTGCAGAAGAAACCAACGGTGCTATTCTAAATAATCAAAATGGAATTTTATATTGGCAAATTCAATTGCAACCCAATGAACAAACCAGTCGCCAATTGCGTTATAAAGTAAAATACCCCAAGAACCAATATTTGGACATACAATAAACAAGACGTGTGAATAATTAGGAGGTAAGTCTGTACTGCACATGGCTTACCTCCTTTTTTAGCTCTTTCTGGCACACACAGACTCAATATTTCAGACACAATAAAGCGGATGCTCCGAAAAAAATCGAAGCATCCGCTTTATTTGAAATATGTGATTAACGATTAAAACCAGCGCACGTAGCAGAAGTCCTGACGGTGTGGCAATTCTTCATTTTTAGGGAACATACGGAAAGCATATTTGAACGATCCGGAGTAATCCAATTGATATTCTCCACTGAAGAACATGTGAGTTCCTTCTGTTTTCGCCAGACTCAACTCATTTACTTCATATAATTGGGTTTCATTGTTTTTGTCAGTCTTGACAGCAACCAGTTCTACACCAATACCCTTGTCATTCAGTCCTTTCACATCAATTTCCACTTCCAACTTATACGTTTCACCTACCTGTGAAGAGGCTTCAAACTTATCAGGAATAGAAACAGATACTACTTGTATTTCATCCCAATGTGCAACCATGTTTTCTTTCCATGCTACCAAAGATTTTGCCTTGGCAAAATTGTCTGCACGCAAGAATGCTGAACGTTTGGTCAATTTGTTGTAGAAGCGGTCATAATAATCGTCCATCATACGCTTGGTTGTGAAACGTGGTGTAATTTGGGTAATAGAATTCTTGATTGTCTGAATCCATTCTGGAGAATATCCCTTGCTGTTCTTTGCATAATACATTGGAATAATCTCATTTTCAAGCATTGAATAGATGGTAGCAGCATCCAATTGATCCTGATAGCCTTGATTGTCATACGTACGTTTTTCAGTCAAAGCCCAACCGGCACCTTTCACGTAGCCTTCCAGCCACCATCCGTCTAGTACTGAGAAGTTCAAGACGCCATTCATTTGAGCCTTTTCACCTGATGTACCAGACGCTTCCAAAGGACGGGTTGGTGTATTCAACCAAATATCAACACCAGAAATCAAACGTTTTGCCAAACGCATATCATAGTTTTCAAGGAAGATAATCTTGCCCAGGAATTGTGGCATGCGTGAAATTTCAACAATACGTTTAATAAGGCCTTGTCCGCCACCGTCAGCAGGATGAGCTTTACCAGTAAACAGGAATTGAACCGGACGTTCAGGATTGTTTACAATACGCTCCAAACGTTCCAAATCGGTAAACAGCAGGTAAGCACGTTTGTATGTAGCAAAACGGCGACCGAAACCAATAATTAACGCATCAGGGTTGATACTTTCCAAAATGGACACAATGCGTGATGGATCGCCTTGATTTTTCAGCCAA
Source organism: Candidatus Gallipaludibacter merdavium (assembly GCA_017694875.1). GTDB lineage: Bacteria > Bacteroidota > Bacteroidia > Bacteroidales > Paludibacteraceae > Gallipaludibacter > Gallipaludibacter merdavium. The sequence goes on along the minus strand of JADIMG010000055.1, from coordinate 71,590 downwards.
CTTTCCTGGAACTGGTCACGGATATAGGCAATTAACTTATTTTTCAACAACATACGTGTATTCCAGATAACTTCATCCGGCATATCGTTGATTGGAGCCCATATTTTCAGGTTAGACTGGTCTTTATAAAAATCAGGACCTAACACATCTTCATATACTGATTTCCATTCGGAAGCAGTCCATGTTGGGAGGTGCACACCATTTGTTACATAACTTACATGCAACTCTTCAGGGAAATAGCCCGGCCAAATTGGATTGAACATCTTTTGTGATACTTTTCCGTGCAACCAGCTCACACCATTTACTTCCTGACAAGTATTGCAGGCAAATACACTCATGCTAAACTTGTCGTTCGTGCCCGGATGTTCACGTCCCATATCCATAAATTCACCCCATGAAATTCCCAATTGGGCAGGATATGCCCCCATATAGCGTCCAAACAGTTCTTCATCAAAACTGTCATGTCCAGCCGGTACTGGAGTGTGAACTGTATAAAGCGAACTTGCACGCACTACTTCCATTGCCTCATTGTAAGTCAACTTGTCGTTGTGAATAAAATCAACCAGACGTTGAACGTTAATCAATGCTGCATGTCCTTCGTTGCAGTGATATACTTGCTTGGAAATACCCATTTTCTTCAATGCCAGAATACCACCGATACCCAACATAATCTCCTGTTTCAGACGGTTTTCCCAATCTCCGCCATAAAGTTGGTGTGTAATGCTACGATCGGCTTCTCCGTTCATTTCATTATCCGTATCCAACAAATACAGATTGATACGGCCAACTGCCACACGCCATACATATGCATGGACAGTACGTCCAGGATATGGAACTTCCACTACCAGTGGAGCATCATTTTCATCTTTAACTTGGCTAATAGGCAGATTACCAAAATTTTGCGCTTCATAATTGGCTATCTGTTGGCCATCCATGGACAAGGTTTGCGTAAAATAGCCGTATCTGTAGAGGAAGCCGATAGCAGCCATATCTACATTGCTGTCACTGGCCTCTTTCAAATAGTCACCCGCCAATACGCCCAAACCTCCAGAATAGATTTTCAATACATGTGTCAAACCATATTCCATAGAGAAATAAGCAATGGAAGGACGGTTAGTGTCCTTTGGTGTCTCCATGTATCTCCTGAAATCTTCATATATCTTATCCAAACGAGTCATAAATGCAGCATCTTCTGTCAAAGACACCAATTTCTCATAACTCAAAATGCTTAAAAGCATCGTAGGATTCGAATTGGCTCGTTTCCATGCTTCTTTGTCAATATTGCGAAACAGATCCTTTGCTTCTGAATTCCACACCCACCATAAGTTTTGTGCTAATTCACCTAATTTTGACAACTCTCCAGGAAGATGGGTTTTAACATTGATTTCTCTCCAAGCTACCTGGTTCGTATTGCTCACTTTTATTCTCATATCAGTCTCTTTTTAATGGATTCCTTAAAAAACCATGCGAAGATACGAAAAAAAACAATTGTACAAAAACAAATACGACAAATGGTAGATTTAGGATGATGAACGGGATTATTAAAATGCTGAATGATAAAGGATGTAGCAATCTATCTTATTTTATGGGTGATTGTACAATGGTATATTTTTCCATTTACAGAACAATAGCAATTCTTCGTGTGTCAAGATGTCAGAGAGTTTTTCTGCTATTTCCTGCTTATCCGTATAACTATCGCATACATTCAAGGCTTCTGAAAGTCTCTCGTTTTCAACCAAATCAGACATATTCAAGATATCAGCACGCACACCGTCAATCAAATGGCCTGCTATGGTGGCATATTTCAACATACGTTCTGCGGCTATATCACTGATACTTTTTCCAGTCTTATACATCTCCACAGTCATACGCCAACTATCGCCTTTCTGACGTTTCTTTGTTTTTTGTGCTTTTGCTTGCGCCTGCCTTTCTTCCTGCTGTCGTACGGCTTTGCTCTCCAAGCCATGACGGCTACAATATTCAGCTACCATTTCCAGCCAAACATCACCATATTGCTCCACCTTTTTACGTCCTACCCCTTTTATGGAAAGCAAATCTTTCTTGTCCAACGGCAATGCATTGCTGATGGCAATCAGAGCTGTAGTAGAAACTACCATATAAATAGGGAGACCATTCTCCTTAGCAACAGCTGCCCTGTGACGCAACAATTGTCTGAACAAACCTTCATAATGTACCTCTCTGTTTTCCCCTTCTTCCTGCTCTGAAGCATAAGAGCTTTTGTTCCACACAGGCAACAATCGGTTTTTGGCCTCAAAATAGCTTTCCATCCCCATATTATCGCCCACATTCCTAATCATGCGCTTTTTGCGCTGCAAAGTCGCATATATATTGCCCATCACCTCATCTGCCTCTCGTGATATAGCCTTATTGTCTGTATAAAATGGCGGACGCATACCAGCCAACATACCATCTATACGTTCACAAAAATAGCTTGCTGCTGCCTTCAATCTCTGTTGCAAAAAATTCTGTTCGCCCGACAACGATACGATTTGCTTTTTAAAACTATCGCCTACACTTTGCAAGGCATCTACCGCCAACGAAAAGGATTTCAGAAACTCTTCGTCCACTCCTGTCAATTTTCCTTCATGCTCTTTAATGAATGACTGCAAATGACCCAGCTGACTGTGAAGCGAACGAAAATCGAACAAACTACAATACAAATGTATCCTATAGTGCGTCTTATCCTTATCGAGCATGTTTTCCAAATTGTCCACTGGCGTTTTGGTTTTCTCAAAGTCCAATATCTGCCAATCGTTGCCCAGTGAATTTCCATTCAGACGTGTCATCAGCACAAGCCCATCCAATGAGCGGCAACGACTCAATGCCACATATACCTGTCCTGAAGCAAAGGCCGCTTCTGCATCTATCAATACTTTGTCAAAAGTCAATCCCTGGCTTTTATGTATTGTGATGGCCCACGCCAACCTTAACGGCAATTGTGTAAACGTACCCAGTTCCGTTTCCGTTATCATGCGTGTCCGCTCATCTGATTCATACCGCACATTGCGCCACACCATCGGATAGACACGTATACTCTCGCCTTCATCACAAGCAACCATCACACAGTCGTCTCCCAATTCTTCCACAACTCCCATTTTCCCATTATAAAAACGGCGTGGCACTTCCTCATCATTTTTCACAAACATCACTCTTGCACCTACTTTCAGGCACAAATCATTCTCCGTAGGATAATTGCGTTCCGCAAAATCCCCTTCCACTTTTGCCATATAGTGTTGCTCCCTACCCTTCAGTTCTGCCAATTTACGTTCATTCATGGCATCGGCTTTGGCATTATGGGTAGTCAGCACGATATGATAGTCTTCATCCCTGTTTACATACTGAGGCTGGTAGAGGCTGTTCAGACGTTCCAACGATGCTTGACCAAGGCTATTGTTTCTCACCTCATTCAGTATATCAATGAACAACCGGTCCGATTGACGGAATATTTTGTCCAATTCTATGTGCACTGGCTGAATTTGTGCATATACCTTACTGTTGAAGAAGTAAACGCCCTTATAATAAGGCGACAGCATCCTCCATTCATCCTCCTGTACTACCGGTGGAAGCTGGTACATATCTCCAATGAATATTACCTGCACACCCCCAAACGGAACATCCCGCCTATAGCGGAAATGCCGCAACAGCGTATCCACCATATCAAGCACATCAGCGCGCACCATGCTTATCTCGTCAATCACCAACACATCCATCTCGTAGAGCACCCGCCGGCGTTCAGCCCTCATCTTGATTGAGCCTATCAGGTTTTTACGCATCTCCTCGGTGGGAATAAAGGGCGACAATGGCAATTGAAACAAGGAATGGAGCGTTGTGCCCTCTGCATTGATGGCAGCAACACCAGTAGGCGCCGCAACCACTATCTGCTTTTTCGTGTGCATACGCAAATTGCGCAAAAAAGTCGTCTTTCCGCTTCCTGCCTTGCCCGTCAAATAGATACATCGATCTGTCAAGCGTGCATATGCATCGGCAATATCATAAATATCAACAGCTCCCATAGTTCAAAAAACATTACAGATGCAAAAATAGTGAAAGGCGACAATTGATGCAAGCTGAATTGTGCACCGAGCTTGTTTGCGTTCTAAGGGGTTATAAATTAGAACATTTAGAAGTCTGTTTACTTCGTCTTCCTTTCAATACTTGAATTCAGGCTGCGCCTCACCACAACTTGACTATGGATTTGGCTTGTACTGAATTTGTCATTCCACTCGGCTTTTGCTATATTTTCATAATATATAAACGGTTCGGCATAATCAAATTATAAAACTTCGTTTTCTATTTGCTTCTGCGCTCACCTTTCATTATATTTGCGTGATTTTTCTATCAAAACAGACTAAAATCAATGCAAAATGAAAGAAATACAACAATTATATAAGCAATTAAAAACAAAACACCCTAACCTACTTACACAAGATGACCACAAAAAAATTCAGCAACTAGCTCCCCATCTCACTGAGGAAAAATTAATACGGGCCATGCAAATTGCTGATATTGTTGTTAGTGAAATTGGACTTGGACGTACTGCTGTCTTAAGTGTTCTGCTTGCCAACGAAGCCACCGAATATGGTCTCTCCGAAGGTAGTATTAAAGAAACATTTGATGCATCTGTTTCCACTGTAATACGCGGACTTTGCCGTGTGGAAGAACTCTATCGGCGTAACATGTCGCTAGAAACTGAAAATTTCAGAAAACTACTCATCAGCTTTGCTGAAGATGTACGCGTCATACTCATCATGCTTGCCGAACGGTTATACACAATGCGACAACTCGAAGGCTACGACGAAGAACTACGTCAGAGTATTGCACGCGAAACCTCTTTCCTCTATGCGCCTATGGCACATAGATTAGGACTATATGGAGTCAAAACCGAATTGGAAGACCTTTCGCTTAAATATACCAACCGGCAGATATACAAGGATATAGCCAACAAGCTACACCAAACCAAGAAGAACCGGGACGCCTATATCACAGCTTTCATTACGCCACTCAAGGAAAAACTCACTCAAATGGGGTTCGACTTCTCTATTAAGGGACGTACAAAATCCATACACTCCATCTACAACAAGATGAAGAAACAAAACACCACCTTTGAGGGCATATATGACTTATTTGCCATTCGTATCATTCTCAACAGCAAGCCCGAGAAAGAGAAAGCGGACTGCTGGCAAGTGTATTCTGTTATTGCCGACATGTATCAGCCCAACCCCAAAAGGTTGCGCGACTGGTTGACCATACCCAAATCCAACGGATATGAGAGTCTTCATACCACGGTGCTCGGACCGGAAAACAAATGGGTGGAAGTACAGATACGTACGAGCCGTATGGACGAGATTGCCGAAATGGGTCTGGCTGCCCACTGGAAATACAAAGGTATCAAGGGTGAAAGTGGAATGGATGAATTTCTCAAGAACATTCGTGAGATTCTTGAAAATCCAGAACTGAACGCTGTCGATTTCATGGATGAATTCAAACTCAACCTTTACGACAAGGAAGTTTTTGTTTTCACGCCCAACGGCGACCTGCACAAGTTACCCAAAGGAGCCACAGCACTCGATTTTGCCTTCGATATCCATACCAATCTCGGTATCAAATGTGTTGGAGCCAAGGTCAACGGCCGCAACATGCCCATCAAATATGTGCTTCACAACGGCGACCAAGTGGAAATCCTCACTTCGCCCATACAGAAACCCAATCCTGCATGGTTGCAGATAGTGACTACCTCTAAGGCACGCAACAAAATACGCCAATCGCTCAAAGAGCAAGAATACAAAGATGCAGAAAGCGGCAGGGAAATGCTTTTACGCCGTTTCAAGAACTGGAAAATCGACCTTGACGAAGGGAAACTTTCACGTCTTACACAGAAACTCGGATATAAGACAGTAAGTGACTTCTATCAAGCCATTGCCCAAAACAAGCTCAATATTCTGGAGCTTCGCAACCAATATAATGACCTTGACAAACGTGAGTTATCGCCAGAGGCTGAAAAAGCGCATAGCGCAGAAAATTTCTCGGGAATATTCTATAACGAGGCCACGGACAAGTCGGACACGCTTATCATTGACAAAAACCTCAAAGGCATTGACTATAAGCTGGCAAAATGCTGTAATCCCATATATGGTGACCCGATTTTCGGCTTCGTATCCATCAATGGCGGTATAAAGATTCACCGTACCGACTGCCCCAATGCACCCCAAATGATTGAGCGTTTCGGCTACCGTATTGTCAAGGCACGATGGTCTGGTAAGTCTGTTGGCACACAATACCCCATCACCCTTCACATAGTGGGAAACGATGACATCGGTATTGTAACCAACATCACTTCTGTCATCAACAAGGAAAAGAACATTCTTTTGCGCTCCATCTCTGTGGACTCGAACGACGGACTTTTTCAAGGACACCTCACTGTTCTTGTCAATGACACCAAAGAATTAGAGGCTCTTATCAAAAAACTCCGTACTGTAAAAGGAGTGAAGAACATCAGCAGGTTGTAAAAAAGGAAACGATAAACATAACAAGCGACATTCCCGTTTTCGACTGTTCCCTTAAAACAGATAGCCGATTTTTACATAAAAGCTATCGAGATTGGGAGCGTCCTGCTTATTGAAGGGTGCTGCCCACTCGCCGGAGAGGACGAAGTTCTCATTCATAGCGATTTTTAGTCCGATTCCTGCTGAAAGATGTGGTGCATAAAGTTTTGCTGGGGAGAAATCGAAGTAATCATCGATGTATTCGTCGGGATTTTCAAGAAAGATTTGCTGCAAGGCCTGTTCGTCAAGAAATGCTGGACGAATGACCATTCCTGCATCGAGAAATGGATTCAGCCCTATGTAGAAATGCTGCTTGGCAATGTCAAACTTGACGAGTTTGAATCGGAATTCAATATTGGCATAGGCAAAGCCTTTGGAGAGTATGCGATTGCACATGATGCCACGCAGTGAGTTGCCTCCGCCCAATGCTTCGTAAAGCTCTCGCTGTAGGAAAAGTGTGTTGAAATAGGAATCCATGTAAAAAGGCGAATGGCCTGCCAGCAGTGATTGTGCCCCTACTCTATAGGCAAAAACGGCATAATCGCGATAGAGGGAGAGGTAATGGCGGAAATTGAGGTTTGCCTTGAGATGATTATAGCCTGTCTGGTTGCCAAATGCTGCTGAATAGGTAAGGAAGGCGTCGGCGTAAATTCCTTTTGTAGGGAATGTTCGATAATCACGGCTGTCATAAGTGATGCCCCCACGCAAATATGGATGCCAACCTCCATGGGCTTCGTTGGCCGAGATAATGCCCCAATCCAGATATTCTTCGTATAGGGTTGGCACATCGGGTAATTTATTGCCTTCCTTGCGTGCCTTATTGAGCATGCTGACATTGACTGCACCGGTCATATAGCCCAGAATTCCGAGTCCTGCGTTCCACTTCCAGTGTCCGGCAATGCGTCCCTCAATATCGGCTGCTACACGAAAAAGGTTATTCTGATATTTGTAAAATACCTTGCTCTTGTAATCATCAGCATCCGGTTCTATCCAGTTGGCATTCATAAGGGATGTGTAGCCATTGAATCCGAGGAAGTCGGACATGGCGTTGGGAATATATGAGATGTCGAAAATAAAGCGGTGATTTGGAATGAGGTAGTCTGAATCGTAGAACAGGCGGAAGACTCCATAGTGCATGGTGGTATAGGAGGCCTCGACATAGAAGGAATGGAGGTAGTTGGGATAAGTGGAACCGTCGCCATAATAATAGACATTGGCTAGGGCTCCGTATTGGAATCCGGCATCGGCATCATAGGCAATACAAGGTAATGCGCCAAAGGTCCAACCCTTCTGGACTTTCCCATGAAATGCTGCGGAATCGGATAAGGCCTGGTTTTCTGCCTTAAGCAGCAAACATGATGAAAGCAACAAGAGACAAACGTATTTTCTCATAAACCGGAATAAGTTTTCCAAAATTTCCAACCTATTTTTATACTAAATATCTACTGTAAAGGAAGAAACCTACCTGTAATCAATATATGCTATTTATTCATTATCTGCACTATAGGAATCATTTTGCCATCGGAATATGTATATTCCTTCCAATTGTACAGACCTATCTGACGGGCACATTTGCCTTTGGGGATTTTGATTATCTGCTCGTCGTAAAAGGCATTTTCCTCCGGACTGTAGAAGAGGACGATGAGGTCTTTGCTTAAATATGTATCAGTATAATCATAATAGTCCTGTTCTTGTGCTATGGCGTAGTGTTCGTCCATGACTTTTTCTACCTGAAAATAGGACCCACCGACACTGTTGCCGGGTTTTTCGAACATTTTGAAGTTTTTACCTGACTGGGCCACTTTGTTGCTGGTTACGGTTGTTTCGGTTTGTTCCTGAACATCTTCCGTTTCACCATTCACTTCATTGATAATTGATTCGGTGATATTTTCAACCATTTCCAACGCCTTTTCTTCAGGCGTTTGGCGATTCTCAACAATAACATACATTACGGTTGCTCCAAGTATAAATCCTAAAAAGAGAAAAAGCAGTTGTTTCATGGCATCATTCCGTTTTTAATGTGTCAATAATGATTTTAATTATCGGACAAAGGTAATAAAATCAAACGAATTTCTGAAGAGGGGTCATTGCCATATAAAAACAGAGACCGGGAATTTCCCGACCTCTGTCCATATACTTGTGAATAATGCTTTAGAACAGATAGCCCATCTTGATGTAGAAGTTGGCATAGCCTGTTGCATCCTGCTTGTTGAGCGGTGCTGCCCAATCGACAGAAAGGATGAAGTTTTCGTTCATGGCGATTTTCAGCCCCATACCTGCAGAAACATGTGGCATATATACAAGGCTCTTATCGAAATTGAAAAAGTCGTCAATATTGTCATCAGGATTCTTTTGGGCTACTGTTGCACGTATAGTTTCTTCGTCCAACTCATACGGCTGCGTTACCATGCCGGCATCGAGGAATGGATTGATGCCTATATAGAAATGTTGTTTTGCTATATCAAACTTGGCCAGCTTGAAACGAAATTCCACGTTGGCATAGGCAAATCCATTGGCCAATACGCGGTTGCGCACAATGCCACGGAGGGAGTTGCCTCCTCCCAATGCTTCGTAAAGGACGCGTTGAAGGAAAAGTGTGTTGTGGTAGGTGTTCATGTAGAAAGGCGAGTGTCCTGCCAAGAGTGATTGTGCCCCTATCCTATAGGCCAATACGGCATAGTCGCGATAGAGGGACACGTAATGGCGGAAATTGACATTCAGCTTGAGATTGTTATATTCAGCCTGCTCGCCAAAGGCTGAAGAATAGGTGAGGAATGCATCGGCATAGATTCCCTTCGTGGGGTTAGCCCGGAAATCACGGCTGTCATACGTGATACCGCCACGCAGATAAGGGTGCCACCCTCCATTCTTTTCGTTTTTCTTAATCAGCCCCCAATCGACATAACGTTCGTAAAGGCCTTGTACATCGGGGAGCTTTTTCTCATCCTTTTTGCCTTTGTTGAGCATATCAATGTCAACCGAACCGATCATATAGCCCAATACGCCCAATCCAGCATTCCATTTCCATTTGCCGGCTATGGTTCCTTCTATATCGGCTGCTGTGCGGAAGAGGTCACGACGGTATTTGTAGAACGCCCGGCTAACATAGTTGTCGTTGTTGTTTTTGCGCCAATCGTTGTTGAATACAGAAGTGTAGCCATTGAAGCCGGAAAAGTCGCACATGGCATCTGGCAGATAGGATGCGTCAAATGTGAACCGGTGGTTAGGGATGAGAAATTTGGAATCGTAGAAAAAGCGGAAAATACCATAGTTTTTTGTTGTATAGGCGGCTTCTACGTAGAAAGAATGCATGTATTCAGGATATGTTGAGCCGTCGCCATAGTAATAGACATTGGCTAAAGCACCATATTGGAAACCTAAATCCACATCATAAGCTACACTCGGCAATGCACCAAATGTCCAACCCTTTTTAGCTTTTTTCAGGTTTATCTGAGCAGTTGTGTCCGATTGTTGGACTTCCTGTGCAAGCAAATTCCCTGGCATCCACACTGAAAGCAGACCCAAAATAATGAATAAAACAAACTTCTTGTTCATAATACAGCGAATGGTTTAGCAAAGACGAAGAAGGTAGGCAATCGCGACGCCAAGATATGTTCCTATGGCATATCCTGCCAGTCCAATAGCAATACCGCTAATTAGTACTTTTTTGTTTCCCATGGCTCCTACAACTGGCGGAATGAATGGCGGCGAGCATAACAGTCCGATATGCGCCACTGTAAAGAGGTCGCCACTAACACGTGAAATACGGGAGAAGAGCAAGTGCAGGATAACTGAAGCCAGCATGATATACAATACGAAGTAGAGCAATGGCAGTGCACTTGTGTCAAGGCTATAGATGTCGAATTGTGAAGCTACGACAATGCTGAACATCAGAATCAGTATCATGCCCAGTTCGAAGGTTTTGGGAAGATTGCGTATTTTGGGGGAGAAGGAAGCTGCAATGGCTAATGTTGTGATGGTGAGAATCACTACCAGTTCATTGAGTTTTCCTGTTATGAGCAAGGACAATCCTGCGCCAATAGCCAAGAAGACAACGGAAATCAGCAATCCGAACAAGGTTTTGGGCAAGACTCGTTTTTTAACCATGCCGCCATATTCTTCTATGTCGGTCACATGTACTTCGTCTTCTGAGACGGAAACGTTGGCGTCTTTATAAGGCAGAATCTTTCTAAAAAGCTTGTATCCACCTCCTACAATAAACAGCAGCAGAGGGAAAGTGACCAGCATCTCAAAAGTATAGACAAAAGTAATCGTTGTAGGGTCAACCGACAATGCTGAACCTAGAGCATAGAAATTCATTGTTCCTCCGGTATAGATGGCTGTCATCATACCAGCCACATCGGGCAGGTTGTCAATGCCTGAATTACGGAATATAAAGAAGGCGCTCACCACGGCAATGACGATGGAAAGTGTTCCTCCCAGCAATGCGGCTATGGTTTTGGGCAAGGACTTGGTCCATAAACGGAAATCGCAATTAAACAACAACAATGGAATTGCCAGGGGCACTGAAATGTTCATAATCCATGTCTGTATGGTTTTCATTGTCTGTGATTGCATGGCCATATCGGGTCCGTCAAATGTCATTACGCCGGTAAGAGCCATAACCACTCCTACAGCATAGGCCATAATCACTGTTCCAACTTTCTGCAAAAATTTGTAGCGATGGAAGATGTATGCAATCAGAAAAGGGAACAAGAGGTAGACTAAAGTTATTACATAAACTTTCATAATCTCATTTTTATTTGTTAGTCATCAATAAATTCGTTAAACCCAGTCTGGAAGGCCTTTTCCTTCGTCATGCACCTCCTCTTCCATGCGTACAAGTGAGGCGCTCTGATAATAGGGCTTTCCTTCCATATCGGACATGATTTGTATAGCATTGCTGATATAATCATGCCCGTAGTTGGAGATGTGCAGATAGGTTGCATTATGCATATAGTCAGCAAGTGTCAGTGCATTTGCTGCATGTCCTTGCCCAGTAAACGGGACATAGCGATTGATGCCTGCTACATAGTGAGCTGCCGACAAGGTTGTGTAATTTCCCATTAAAACGACTCCCGCTTCCGTAATGTTTTCAGCCACTCCCATATAATAACGGGTCATGACCTCAACATATTGCGGAGCTGCTTCATTAGTATAATCTACAATGCTTTCAAGTGTTGGCATGAGAAGAGATTTGGAGTGTTCCAGATTGCGCAATGCATGTGCGGGCAATGTATTTTTGCGTTCCTTCAAATTCCGGTCTATGTTCAGCAACAGTTCTTTATCGACAGACAGAAGAGTGACAGTAGCCAGTTCAGCACTTTGTATCTGCAACAATATATCTTCCACTACAAATGCAACTGAGGCTGTTTCGTCCATGATGATGAACAAGTCGGAGAGCCCCCACGGCATAAAAAAGGGCACAATAGGATTGACCAACACTTGCAAGGCACGCAACTCATGTGTAGGGGGTGCGAAAATCTTATGTACACGTGGAATGTTTTCTGTTCCGCAAGTCATGGCAGCTATGGCTTCGGGGGCATTTAACTTGAATACTTTCGTGATGCCCAAAACAGATGCCACATACAATAAAGAGGAAGGTACTTGTCCGTCTGGTGCTGGAGGAGTGCACAAAACGATTTCCCTGCATTCGGCTATGTGGGCAGGCACAGCCAACATTATCAAATCGGAAAAAAGAGGCTTTTCTGCATAGGGGATAAAAATTCCTATGGTGTCAATCGGCACTTGACGCTGGCGTATCAATACATCGGGTGATGTTTGCGTTTCTTTCAAATCTTCCAATTGTGTGGAAAAATAGTGGAAGAGGTTTCTTCTTGCCATTTCTACAGCTTGGCGCAACATATTGTCGACAGATGCTGTAGCTGATTGCATTTCAGCCTTTGTGACGGCTGTGGCTGCCATATCCATGGGGAAAGCCTTGTTGCCCATTTCATTGACTCTGCGTAACAAATCAAGAAAAGAAGTGTTTTCCTCCCCTATCAGTTCTCTTTTTCTTCCTCTTAAATCAGGCCAAGATTCTTTGTCGGGATATTCATATATTTTCATAAGTGATTCTGTTAGAAGCGAGCAACGCACTCAAGTACCAGTTTGTTGTCTTGGTTCAATTGCGGATTTTCATATATATAGTGCTCATAATTCAGTCTTATGTCACTCAAGAAAGGAATACCCGGTGAGAATGTAATTCCCGCCGTCAATCGCTGACGTGACGGATAGGTAGGGAGATAGGCTCCTGTTTCGTCGGCATATCCGTCGTTGTTGTCGGTCATAAAGTCATAGCGGAACAAGGGAGATATCTTACACGGCCAATAACCGAATTTATCGGCATGCTTTCTGTCCTTAAAGAAAATGTCGTAGGATGCAAAAACAAGAAAAGCATGTGTAGGTTTAAATACATCATGCTGATATTGCTTGTATACATACTCGGATTCGATATGAAAATTGAAGAAATCGACGAAGGTATTGACATCATACAGATTCATACGTATGGCATCAGGTTTGACAGAATTGAGGCTGAATGAAATCTGCCATGGCTTGAATGGATGAAACACCAGACGTGCGGCATAGTTCATGGATTTTTGCCATTCCTGCTGATTGTAGAGTCCGTCACCATTGTATATGCCCAATGAAAGTGAGAAGGGGAATACCTTATCGTATTCGTAGGCCAACTTTAACCCTACGTCACGCACATCGTGGCTCATCTGCTTACCGATGAAGGAACGGTTGGCAAAATAGAACTGATAGGGCGAGCGCAGGTTTTCGGTACTGAAGGGAACTTTTTGCTGACCGATGGTTGCAGAAAATCCTTTCATGACACCTTTATCCGGTGCATAGCTGATATAGGCATCGAGCATTTTAATCTCGCCTTCATCTGACAAATCAATTTCTGCCTTGTAGTGGATATAGGATGGCCAAATATTTCCGCGCAGGGAAAAACGGGCATTCCTCACCTGAAACCGATGACCGTTGACCGAAGTATTATATTCATACTTGGCCCGTATCAATCCCGAAATCTTCGGCACGAAATCTTTTGCGGCGATGGAGTCACTGGCCTTGCCGGCAAAAGCCAGCAGGCACATGACACCAATTAAAATGCTTTTTCTCATAAATTGACATTAAAGAGTTTTTCTGTATTGCGGCTTAACGGATTTTTGCCCCAAACTTGGTTTCAAACATGGTCTGCAAACGTGTCATTACGTTTTCAATCTGTTTGTCGTTCAGAGTTTTTTCCTTGTCTTGCAGAATAAAGCTCAAAGCATAGGATTTTTTGCCTGCTTCGAGGTTCTTGCCTTCATAGACATCGAACAGGCTGACATTGGTCAATAATTTGCGTTCGGTTTCAAAAGCCGCATTGTACAAGTCGATGTATTTCACATCTTTGTCAATGAGCAATGCCAAATCACGTTTTACACCCGGAAATTTGGGTATTTCCGTATATGTCACTTTATTGTTCTTTATTTCCTGCAAGAGGGCAGCCCAACTCAAATCAGCGAAATAGACTTCGTTTTCAATGTCGAAGATTTTCCGAACAGACTTGTCTACAACTGCCATTATGCCCAACTTCCGTTTGGATGCGGAGAAAATCTCCAAAGCATCAGTAAACAAATCGTTGGTAAATGGTTTGAGAACTAACTTATTGACATTAACTCCCAAACGACGCAAGGCATTTTCAACATGTGCTTTCAACTCATAAAACGACGTTTTTTCTTCTGGACGCATCCATGTTTGTGCCGTTCTGTTGCCTGTAATCCACATACCTAAATGCAAATCTTCGGAATAGGCAGACAAGACTTTGCCTTCCTTCTTGTTTTCCGGATGGTAATAATAGCAGTTGCCGAACTCATAGAATTTCAGGTCGGCATTCTTACGATTGGCATTATAGGCAATGCTTTCCAAACCTCCAAACAGCAAGGTTTGACGCAATACTCCCAAATCATTGCTCAAAGCGTTCATCAATGTGACGCAATTGGCCAATGGATATGCCTGGCATTCTGCATAATAGGATTGTTTGGTCAAAGAGTTGTTCATTATTTCATTGAAACCGCAAGCTGTTAACTGCTCGGATATGCGGTTTTGGAGCTTATAGCTGTCCGGTTTTTCGGCATAGCTCAAGCAGGCGTTCAAGGAATTGGAAATCTCTATGTTGTTGTATCCGTAGATGCGCAGAATGTCTTCAATCACGTCTACATCACGCTGTACATCCACGCGATAGCGGGGTACTTCCAATGAATAGACGCCATTGGTTATATCCAATATTTTGATTTCCAGCGCTTTAAGAATGGATTCGACAGCTTCAAAACCAATTTCTTTTCCAATCAGCTTATGTACTTTGTCGAGTGTCATAGAGACTTTGAAGTTTTCCAAAGGCTTAGGATAAACGTCGATAATCTCACTTGAAACTGTTCCGCCTGCCACTTCCTGTATCAAGAGTGCACAACGCATAAGTATATACAAAGTATTGTTAGGGTCGCATCCTCTTTCATAGCGGAAGCTGGCATCTGTGTTCAATCCGTGGCGACGTGCCGTTTTACGTATGGAAACGGGGTCGAAATAGGCACTTTCTATGAATACAGATGTTGTTTCGTTGCTCACACCAGACTCCAATCCGCCGAATACTCCGGCAATACACATTGGTTCGCCTTCTCCATTGCATATCATGAGGTCGCTGGCATCCAAGGTGCGTTCCACTCCGTCCAAGGTGACAAACTTGGTGCCTTGTGGCACATTGCCCACAATGATTTTTCCTCCCTTGATTTTGGCGGCATCGAATGAATGTAGCGGTTGTCCCATTTCGTGCATCACATAGTTGGTTACATCCACTACATTGTTGATTGGGTGCAAGCCAATGGTGCGCAATGCGTTTTGCAACCATTCGGGTGACTCCTTGATGGTCACACCGCTAATGGTCAGTCCTGAATAACGGGGACATGCCGCCTCATTTTTCACTTCGACAGGAATGGTCAATGACTGATTGCCTACCTTGAAATGTTCTACTGACGGACGTGTCAGTTTCACCATCGGGTTACGGTAAGAATAATAGGCAGCCAAATCACGTGCTACCCCATAATGTGAGATGGCGTCTGCACGGTTAGGGGTAATATCCACTTCTATCAGTGCATCATCTTCCACGTGGAAATAGTCCTTTGCAAGCATACCGACAGGTGTAGTAGCCGGCAACACCATGATACCATCGTGTGAGGTGCCCACTCCTATTTCGTCTTCAGCACATATCATACCTACTGACTCTACGCCTCGTATTTTGGAACGCTTGATAGTATAACTTTCATCGCCATGATATAATATGGTGCCGACAGTAGCTACAATTACCTTCTGACCGACAGCTACATTAGGAGCACCGCATACAATCTGCAAGGGTTCACCTGTACCAACATTTACCGTAGTGACATGCAAATGGTCAGAATTCTCATGGTCAACGCAAGTCAACACTTCACCAACCACCAAACCTTGTAATCCTCCTTTAATGGTTTGTACTGTTTCCACTGTTCCCACTTCCAAACCGATGGAAGTTAAAATTCTTGCCACCTCATCGGGCGTATCTGTCAAGTTAATGTAATTCTTGAGCCATTTATACGAAATATTCATATATATATGCTATTGGTTTAAATATCGAAATATGCCTGCAAAGATAGTGAAAGACGCGTGGAATGCAAAATGGGAAGAGCAGTTTTATGATTTTGCATGCACAAGATATCTCTATTCCTTATTCGAATTTCCAATTATCCTATCCATTCATAGCGCATCGCTGCATTCAGACGTATTTTTCCGTCGTCTTGCAAATGCCGTATCAACGTCAAGGCTTCCTGTTCTGGCAGGCCTGTTGTGGCAACGAGTGTATGTAAATCGGCGCTTTCCTGACGCAAAAGGCTTTCCACCTGTGCCGTTGCCTTCTTGTGCATATCAAGGGTTGGTTCTTTTTTCTTTTTTGCCATGCACACATCACAATGTCCGCAAGCTGGACTGTCTTTCTCGCCAAAATAAGACAAAAGATAACGGCTGCGACATTCATCCGTTTCAAACGCATAACCCAACATGGCCTGAATTTTCTCTTCATAACGCTTTTTGCGCTCATCATAGACCGATGCGTTCAACACTAATAAATCAGAACGGAGACGCTGAGTGGTAAATATAATGTAAGGAGTAACACGGCGCGGCACATAACGTATGATGTGACGGCGTGACAAGGAAATCAAGGTTTCACACAACTGTCTGTGAGTGCAGGAAGCCCTATGGGCAATCGCATCCTCGTCAATCATAACCAAATCAAAAAACAGCCCGGTGTAGGAACGCAACAATACTTGCACTACCCTTTCCTCCTGTTCGGACAAACGAATATTGTACAACTCATCACGGTTGATGCTAAACACAATGCGGGAACTGGAGTCCTGTTCGTCGGTCACCTCTATTACGCCTGCCAACTGCAACAGCTGCAAGGCACTGTAGGCTTGAAACATGGACAGCTTATATTGATCGCAGAATGCCTGCAAGTCAAAAGGGAACACTTGTTCGCATCCACTTCCCAAGGCAATCTGGTAATACATGCACACATGGTCATAGACTTCACGCACATAGTCTTTGGAAGGGAAATTATCGGTAATCCTCTTTTTCAATTTCACCTCATCGCCCTTGTTGCACAGCAAGACCGCATAAGCTTGTTTCTCATCACGCCCTGCCCTGCCGGCTTCCTGAAAATAAGCCTCTATGCTGTCGGGCAAATCCAAGTGAATCACACTGCGCACATCGGGCTTGTCAATACCCATTCCAAAGGCATTTGTCGCTACAATCACACGAGTTTCCCCTGTTTTCCAACGTGCCTGACGTTCATCTTTCTCCCAATTGCCCAATCCGGCATGAAAAAACTCGGCGCTAATACCATTTCCACAAAGAATTTCCGCCACTTCGCGCGTGCGCTTCCGATTGCGCACATAGACAACAGAACTGCCCGGCACTTTTTTCAGAATATCGAGCATAAGCCCTTGCTTGTCTTCTGTGTGCCGCACAACGTAAGACAAATTGGAACGGTAAAAACTTTTCTGAAATACACAGGGACGACGGAAAAGCAGCTTTTCCTGAATGTCTTTTGCCACTTCAGGTGTGGCTGTAGCCGTCAATGCCAATACCGGCACATCGGGTTTCTGTTTTCTGATTTCCGCAATTTTCAGATAAGAGGGACGGAAATCATATCCCCATTGTGATATGCAGTGCGATTCGTCGACGGCTATCAGACACACATTCATATATGGCCAACGCCGCAAAAACAAATCCGTGCACAAACGTTCGGGTGAAAGATAGAGAAACTTGTAGTCGCCATAGACGCAATTGTCCAGCCATTGCTCTATTTCACGCTGTTGCATGCCTGAATAAATGGCGGTTGCCTTGATTCCGCGTGCCTGCAAATTCTGCACCTGGTCTTTCATCAAGGCTATCAGTGGCGTTATGACCAGACACATGCCTTCCTGTGCCATGGTAGGCACCTGGAAGGTCAGCGATTTTCCGCCACCGGTCGGCATCAAAGCCAAGGTATCATTTCCTTCTGCAATACTCCGTACGATTTCAGCCTGCAAAGGCCGAAAGCTATCATAACCCCAATAGGTTTTCAATACGGAAAGATATCTGTCCATCATTGCACATCCGCCAGCGGACTAATAGACCCGCTCTCCAAAAATGGCTGTACCGATACGCACCATTGTACTGCCCTCCGATATGGCAATCTGATAATCGTGCGACATGCCCATAGACAATTCCTTGAACGACGCCACATTGGTAAAATAGTTGTTCTTGATTTTCAAGAACAATTCTCTCAGGTGATGGAATTCTGCACGTACCTGCTCCTCATTGTCTGTGTTGCTGGCCATTCCCATCAGTCCACACACGCGCACATAAGGCAAATTTCTCCATTCGCCGGTAGCGACATATTCGAGCAGTTCCTCATCGGAGAAACCGAATTTGGTTTCCTCTGTGGCTATGTGCGCCTGCAAAAGACAATTGACAATACGTCCTACTTTAGCCGCCTCTTTGTTGATAGCCTCCAACAAATGGGGAGAATCGACACCATGAATCAAGTGGACAAACGGAACGATATTCTTGATTTTGTTGGTTTGCAAATGACCGATAAAGTGCCATTGGATATCTTCCTTTTCGTGGAGTTCCTCGTATTTTGCACACATTTCCTGTACACGGCTCTCACCAAATATGCGTGCACCGGCTTCATAAGCTTCTAGAATTGCTGAAACCGGATGAAATTTGGAGACGCAAACCAGCTTTACCTCTTGGGGCAATCCGGCACGTATCTCCTTCAGATGTTGTGCTATATCCATATCAAAAATTGCTTTTGTTTCTCTATGCCAATTGAACCCCCGTTGCGGCAGCTTCAGGTGCTACCATATCACGATAAACGTCCATCAACGGTGTTTCTACAATCGCAGCCACCTCGTAGTCGCTCAATGTACCATCCATGCCCTTGGTCAATACATCCCACGCTTCCTTTACGTTCGATGCATGAACCAATACACTGATTCCCTTTTTCTTTTCCGTTCCGCTTTCCTCATCAAGGGTAATCAGATATACCTTGCAACGGTACCAACGGTCACCCTCACCATCATCAAACAATTCCCACAGACGCACTTTCTTGATATTTGCCACTTCAAACTCACCACTGATAAAAGGCTTCATCTCCTCAATAATGCGTGCTTCCGCATCTGTAAACGAAAAGGCAAATACCAAATACGATTCATTGACTTTCTGTATCTTTCCCTCCTCGAGTGTTTTCTCATATTTGATTTTACACTCAAACCAATTGTTTGTCATAACTACTCTTATTTTTAAATGCACGCAAAAGTAAAAAAAAGGAAACAAGCACCCAAACATCAGGTCAAAAAAACATGCAAAGCACACCATAAAACATAGAACTCCTCTTTGCCTTATCCCGTTTTGTTAATCTGTTTCGAAAGATGTGGTCATCTTAATATTACAAATCAAGTAGATTCTTGTTAGAAGAAATGATTCCACTGTCGTTGTCTGCGTTGTTGATGCGTTTTTTAGTGTTACGCTGTTGCATATCTCCGTAGTGGAAATGATAAGTTGCCCCTACGAATATGACATGTGAACTATTAAAATAGTTTCCGTGTTCATCGTATCGGAAAGCGGGTGTTGTACTCTGCAATAGTGCCTCACCTACGTACATGTAGTTACAACGCAAAGTCCAAATATTATTGGACCAAGAAACATCTATACCGAAATTGGTCGGAAATCTATAGCCCATGTCCCCCAACATATTATGGTAGTTGTCAATGACGTTATTGGCAAACACTTTTTCCATGTGAAGTCGTATGTTGAACTGTTTAGGGCGGAATGTAAGAAAATGGTATTCTGTAAAAAAGAAATTGCCATAACCATTATTGACAGTAGCAAAATTCTGGTAGCCTACAAAAACAGAAGAACGCCATTCCAACCACTTGAGTGGCCTCCACATCAGCACATTCCCCCACATTGCATCATAATAATGTTTTGTCGGGAGCGACTGATAGTAAAACATTTCGTTTTTATTGTAAATCATAGGTACGTTATGATTTTTGCGGTAAATAAAGTTAAGAAACGGCATATATGAAAAAGTTCCTTTTTTATTGGATAAGTTCATCCGGATGGATGTCTGAGTACCATAACTCGGCTTGAGATGCGGGTTACCTATCATGATGAAATATTTGTCTTTGAAAGAAGCCGCATTACTGAGGTCGCTCAAATCGGGAGCGCTAAAGAAGAGGGAGGTAGAAGCACTAAGTGACAATGTGTTGGAAAAATTATGATTCGCATAAAGAGAGAACGTCGGTATAAAGAAGTTGTAAGTGGTGTCTTGCAGCCAATAAGTGGTGTTGTTCAAATGGAACGAACCGGAAAGTCCCGTCTTGTTCCCGTTTTTTTCATACGCAGCGTACAATTCTTCTGTCATGAAATATTGCTTGGTTGAGGTTTCAGATGGTTGACTGGCCAAATCTTGTGAAAGGAATGAATATATCTGATTGAGCCGTTTGTACATGTATTTTCCACCAATGTTCCACTCACCTCCCCAGAGTTTCCTGTAATAACCGGCCTCAGCAATGGCCGAATAAGTAAGATTGCTGAGTGTGGTGGTATAGTTGTAGTCCATAGTGGGGTCTGGCGTGTTCATTTGTCGCCAAAGATTGTTATCCTGTTCTGACTGTGAGAACGACCCAATAATGTCAACAACAAATTGGCGTTCATTACCAAAATCATAAGCAAAATAGAGATTAGCCGATGCTGTACGTGTTATCGTAAAAAGGCTGTCTTGTCCCTTTCCATAGTTAGGAGCAGATGTGTGGGTCGCAATTTCAATATCTGTCGGGAGATTATCAACAGATGATACATCCTGGTAATTCACGTCTGCTATGAGTGTATAATCGGAGGTAAAACGCTGGTAGTAGATGTTAGGTGTATGCGAGGATTTCAAGCGTTGCATATTGTATGTGCGGTATTGATTGGTAATCCATTGCCCGTCGGTTTGCATGTAACTGTAAATATTTGTATTTTGTACAGGAAGTGTATTGCAATAGCTGTTATTCTGATACATATAACCATAATCGAGTCCGAACCGGTTGAGGGAATCGTTATAGATGAACGATGCATAATCGCTGGA
The DNA here is from genome assembly GCA_017694875.1 of Candidatus Gallipaludibacter merdavium. Taxonomy (GTDB): domain Bacteria; phylum Bacteroidota; class Bacteroidia; order Bacteroidales; family Paludibacteraceae; genus Gallipaludibacter; species Gallipaludibacter merdavium. Next base: position 50,338 of record JADIMG010000055.1, on the reverse strand, counting down.
TTCAAGCCAAGTGAAAAAATTGTCATTCGTCATGAGGTTAAGGTCATAGGTACGTGCTCTGGGTCTGTCCGTAACTATTTCGAGCACCCTCTGCACATTATAACTCTTGTAACGTAAAGGTGGGGTTTTATGACTGATGACTTTCTTAATCTTGCTAGGGTCAAGGGTAAGCAACTCATCGGCTGTGACTATTCTGTCGTCTATAACAATGAGCATGGGGCTATCATCTGAAGCGGCAATTTCATTCCACCCGACTCTTCGGAACTCAGGCAATTGCGTGACAGCATCAAGTGCTGTTACACTTTTTTCCAAGATATCTTTTGTCAGATAGATTTCATCACGAGTAGCAAAAGAACGTCTCACAACTGATTCCACAGCAATCCCCTCCAATTCAACACCTTCTTTTAGGACAATATCCGGCAATACTGTGTCTTTTGCCATGTCGAGCATTTGCCATACATTGGCATAACCCACCATGCTGCAACGCAAAATATAGCTCCCTGCCGATACTTTTGTTATGGAGAAACGACCATGTGCATCACTTACCGTTCCCGTACAAACCGTTGAATCCATGTAGAGCAACACCACATTTACTCCTGTCATAGAATACCCCTGCTGGTCTGTGACACCTCCAGAAACAGTCAGCTGTGCAGTCAATGAAAACATGAAAGAAAACAGAAATACAACAGTATACAATATTCGTCCTTTCATAATGTCGTGATTGTAATCCAGTTCGAAAAATATCAGATACACAACAAGCTGTTTATTTTAACCTCCTTTCCCAAAAACAGCTGATATATTTTTCGCAAGTTACAAAAGTAATTTTAACAACACAAATATTCTATCTTTAAAAAACAAAAACATGTTATACAACACAAAAGCCTTCAACAACAAAGGTTATTTATAACCATGAATTCATAACAATGAAAAGATTTGGCACATATCATATTTTTAGTTACCTTTGCGAAAGCAAAAAAAACTTTGCCCTGTCCAACCTTCTAAAAGAAAAAGGAAGAACACCCAACAAGACAAAGCGGTAAAAAACAAAGGACATTATTATTTTAAGGTATGGCAACAAGAAAACTTACAATAGAAAACGAAAGACTTTGGGATGTATCACCCGTATGGAGCGTACTCACCGCAACAGAACGCAATTTGGTTGAACAAAATCTTACTGTACACAGTTTCAAGAAGAACCAACTTATCCATTGCGAAGGAGACGACCCTACACACATGATGATACTCATCAAAGGTAAAGTGAAAGTTTTCAAGGAAGGAGTGGGAAGCCGTAACCAAATTATCCGTATGCTCAAACCTTATGAACACTTCGGATACAGGGCCATGATTGCCAACGAGCACTATAACACCAATGTTTGCGCCTTTGAGCCTTCCATTGTCTATATGTTGCCCAAAGACGTTTTTCTTGGATTGCTCAAAAGTAACAAAGATTTCTGCTACCGCTTTTTGGTGGAATTGGCCACCGACCTGGGTGCCTCTGATGCACGTTCCGTCAACCTTACACAAAAACATATTAGAGGACGTTTGGCAGAGGCATTGCTCTCATTGAAAAAAAGTTACGGACTCGAAGCCGATGGAGCCACCATCAGCATGTATATGTCCAGAGAAGATTTGGCCAATTTGTCAAATATGACGGCATCAAATGCCATACGTACCCTTTCCAATTTCGCTTCTGAAGAAATCATCAGCATTGACGGAAGGAAAATAAAGATTCTCGACTACGACAGACTGGTTAAAATAAGCCGAATGGGATAAATTCCAAAAGCCATACACACATGCTGAAAAATAGCACAGAGACCACTCAAGCCCAACAAAAAATCAACTCGTTCATCCAACAAGGACACATCAATTTGGCACTCCTTTATTTGGATGAATATGCAGAACAATTCAAACTTAATGCCTTTAGGAATACTATTCAAGACATTAAAAATGATTATGCCCTCATTGCAAAATATTTCATTGAAGGCTTCAGTGACCCTTTGCGCCCACAAGTAATTGAAAAGGTCAAAAATGAGACCTACAAATTGGCTGACCAACTATTTGATGAGATATTCATCAATCAAGCACAGACTTTTCCATATCAGCAAATCAGGGATTACAGATATACCTATCCTATCGATAATGAAACCATTGTAAAACGCTTGCAAGACTATGCTGACGGACTCTGTGAGCGTCCCACATACGAAGATGCACTGGTTTGGCTTTTCGATAAGCTGTGGCTCACAGCCCCTTATAATGAAAGCACCATAGAGCTATATAAACAGGTTACCCAAAACCTTTTGTCGGCCAACGAACAATGCTTGGCTGTAACGGCTACTGGGTTGAGCCTGTGGAGATATTTTGAAGAATCCAAATGGGCACTGCTGGTGCAAACGGCCATGCAGCAAAATGATGATATGCAAATCCGTGCACTAACAGCCATCTGCTTTACCATTATCCGTCATAAAGACAAGATTGCCGGCAATGCCTCCTGCATGGAACTGCTGCATACGCTTACAGAACAAACCGGTATGCTAGGCAAAATAAAAACATTGCTCAAGCAAATTATCCGTTCAACGGGCACAGCGCAGGTAACAGAAAAACTCAAAACTGACATTTTGCCGGAATTGATGAAAGTCGGACAAAAGATGCAGAACCGATTCAAGGATATCAAACTGGAAACGGAAGACGATTTTAATCCTGCATGGAACAAAATCAACGAAGACAGTGATGTGGAAAAGAAAATACGTGAATTCGGGGAATTGCAGATGAGCGGAGCTGACGTTTATTTCGCCAATTTCGCCGAACTGAAGAACCATCCGTTCTTTCATGCTATCCACCGCTGGTTTCTGCCATTTGACAAACGGCACACCTATATTGCCGACCTTTTTGTGGACAATGGAAAAACAATTCTGGAGACATTCATCAAAAATGGTGTACTCTGCAATTCCGATAAATATTCTTTCTGCCTGACAGTAAAACAAATGCCTTTGCAACAACAGCAAATGGTGAAAGAAAACCTCGGACAGGAATTGGAACAACAATTGGCAGAAGGTATGGACAAAATATCTGCCGAAGAAAAATGGGCCAGAACTGCCAATCAGTACATTCAGGACTTATACCGCTTTTTCCAGTTGTATCCCAAGAAGGCGCCTAAAAAAGACAATCCATTGCAATATGCTCTTGCGTGGCCCGACTCTCTGCTGTTCCAAGAAAATATCCTTACCGACAATATGCAATTGGAGATAGCTGATTTTATCTTTGAACAACGGCATTACACGGCTGCGAGTTACATTTACAATAAATTCAAGAACATCTCTCCTTCTGCCGCTCTCTATCAGAAAATAGGCTATGCATTTGAAAAGGAGGGCGCCAATGCCCAGGAAGCGTTGGCTGCCTATGAAAAGGCTGACCTGCTCCAACCCAACGACAAGTGGACACTCAAGCACATGGCTATTAAACAAGCTGAATTGGGCGATTATGAAAAAGCTTTGCACACCTATCAGCAACTCAATGAAATTGCCCCCAACGACAAAAAAACGGAATTAGGCATGTGCCGCTGTCTGATTCAACTTAACCGTATGGAAGAGGCATTGCAGATGGCATTCAAAATCTATTGGGAACATCCGGAATATCAACCAGCCATCTTTACCATCGGTGATATCTCATTTGAAACGGGCAATTCACAACAAGCACAAAAATATTGGGAAATGTTTCTGGAAAATGCCAAAACATATGATAACATTATGGATATTGGTATTAAGTTCTGGTGTATGGGAGAACAGGCCAAAGGCTTGGACATTCTCAAAAAAGCGAAAGCAATCTATGAAAACAAGGCTGGGAATGACAGGGAAATCTTTTATACACAACTCGAATCCTACATTCCATTATTAGGCCAATTCGGCATTAACGAAACAGACGCACGCCTGCTTTTTGACATTATCTAAACAACCCATATAAACAGGATTAGAAACGGTAGCCTATCCCCCATTCTATAAACTCAGCCCGTTGCAAATGGGTTTTCAGCCCAATGGCGAGCAACAGATGGGGGGTTACTTCATATTTCAATGAAGCACGGGTATATAGCCAGCCGTCAGACTTGTTTATGTCATAACGATAAAAGATACCTTTATTCAATGGGCCTTTCTGTGCCTCGCTATAGGGTTCCAGATTCTTTATCGGGTCATACAGATACACCCCAAAATGCAATCCTGCCGTCAGACGACCGATGACCAATTCCGGACGGACGGACAATCCTGCACGGAAACAGTTTTCTACACGCGACTCTTCGAGATAGGTAAACTTGAAAGCCGATGTTCTGTCGGCCGTACCAGCATTGACATTGGCATATACACCATCATAGAACGCATCCGCCCCCAAACCAATTTGGAATATCTTGGCACAACGGTAATAAGCCCCTACCGAAAGGGATGCTATTCCGAAAAACTTATTGTCAACATAATATAATTGACGAGCACCCCCGGAAGCTATGACGTCAAAGCTGAAGCGCTTATAGGTACGGTCGGAGGGAGTCTTCTCCGGCAGGCTGTATTGTTCATAATGTGGAAAATAGACCAGCCCCACCTGTGCGTTAAACATGTTTATACCACTATTGGGCTGAATGAAACTACCATTGGAAATATGGTTCCAACCATAGGAAGCCGACAGGCTGAAACCTTTTGAAATGGGGAACTCCATGGTAACGGCTCCCGTAAAATAGACATTCAGCACCGAGCCAAATGCGGAATTGGCAATGTTTTGCGGTTCGGCTGCATTTTGAATACCCAAGGTTCTATTGTCGGATGTGTTAGCATAATAACGGTCAACCAGACTGATGCCTGCACCCGGTTTCAGCCCCAAAATAAAATGGGGAGTACGCACCAATGGAATATTCAGATATGGATAGAGAGCAAAAGCATTGCCTAACTTTTCATTATTGCCAAGATTCAAATAGGCTGCAGCAACACCCAATGAAGCCCGATTATAGTCCATCATCCACTGGTGACTTGCCTCCGGCTGAAATTCCAACGCCAACTCAGCTCCCATGACCGGACGCTCAATCAATGGGTCAATACGCGTACCGCGCATAATCTGCCCCATCAAATATTCAGCCTTCACTTTATAAAAACAGTCAGCAAGTGCCAGCTGGACACCAGCCACGGAGAAGAGCAAGAGGAACAAGTGTTTAATCTTCATAAATCTATTGATATTTGCATACAGAAGCCAGGCGTCGGGTTTCTTTTTAATTCTAAAATTTGCCTTTTCGCTCAGTTAGTCGTACCTTTGGCACTGCAAAAATAACTATTTACACCATATTTTCAAAAGAAAGCAACAAGCTGATGTACACGATATTCAAGAAAGAACTCCGCTACTTTTTCAGCAATGCAACGGGCTATATCGTAATCGGATTATTCTTGCTCGTTACGGGATTGTTCCTATGGGTAATACCTGGTTCCTACAATATTCTTGATTCCGGTTATGCACAAGTCGATGGCTTGTTCATGTTGGCCCCTTGGTTGTTCATGTTTCTGTGCCCCGCTATCACCATGCGCCTGTTTGCCGAAGAAAAGCAAAACCGCACTTGGGACTTACTCCAAACAGCACCTATTCCACGTTACAAGATAGTACTGGGAAAGTATTTTGCCAGTTGGCTATTGGGAATTATCGCCCTCTTGCCATGCAGCCTGTATTATTTTTCCGTAAGCCGCATTGCTGAACCCATAGGCAATATTGACGGGGGCGCTTTCTGGGGAGCATACATAGGTCTTATCTTTCTGATTGGCATCAATACCTCTATCGGAATCTTTGCTTCCTCACTAACACGCAACCAAATTGTGGCATTTATCATAGCACTATTGCTTTGCTTTATCCTATTTTATGGTTTTGACCTGATAAGCAGCTTTTTTACAAGCGGAGAGACGGTTACAACCATCCAAGCTTTTGGATTTCATGCCCATTACAAATCCATCAGCAGGGGCATCGTCGATTCGAGAGACATCATTTATTTTCTGTCGGTAAGCGCTATCTTCCTATTGCTTACCACCAAACAAATTGACAAAAACTAATTCTATATATGACGGACAACAACAAAGCACAAGGGAGCTTGTTTATCAATGTGGGCGAACGCTGCAATGTGGCCGGTTCACGCAAATTTTTACGCCTTATCAATGAAAAGAACTATATGGAAGCACTTGAAATTGCCCGTAAGCAAGTGGAAGACGGTGCCCATATACTTGACCTCAATTTTGATGATGGACTTCTCAATACCCAAGAGGAAATGTGCCATTTCATCAATCTGCTCGCATCCGAACCGGAAATAGCACGCGTTCCGCTGATGCTCGACTCTTCAAATTTTCAGGTAATTGAAGCAGGTCTGAAATGTACTCAAGGCAAATCCATTGTCAATTCCATCAGCCTGAAAGAAGGCGAAGAAGTGTTCTTGAACCATGCGGAAACCATTCGAAGGCTGGGAGCGGCAACCGTGGTCATGGCATTCGACGAACAAGGCCAGGCCGACACTTATGAAAGAAAGATTGAAGTGTGCGAAAGAGCCTATAAACTTCTGACAGAAAAGCTGAAATTTCCTCCACAGGACATTATTTTCGACCCCAATATTCTGGCTGTTGCCACAGGAATCGAGGCGCATAATAGCTATGCCATTGATTTCATCAGAGCCACACAATGGATAAAGGAAAATCTGCCCCATGCCAAAGTAAGCGGCGGTGTCAGCAACCTGTCGTTTGCTTTCCGCGGCAACAACACGGTACGTGAAGCTATGCATGTTGTGTTTTTGCACCATGCTATCAATGCCGGCATGGATATGGCCATTGTCAATGCTGGTGCACTTCCTGTATATGAAGAGATTGACCCCCAATTGCTCAAAGCTGTGGAAGCCGTTATTCTCAACACACACGAGCATGCGGCTGAAGAGCTGGTGGAGCTGGCGCATACCATACAAAACCAACAATCGAACACTACAGCTACGAAAGCTGATGCCTGGCGTTCACTATCTTTAAACGAACGTCTGGAATATGCTCTCATGAAAGGAATACCCTCCCATCTGGAAGAAGATTTGCAGGAAGCGCTACACATATTTCCAAATGCTTTAAGTATCATTGAAGGCCCTCTCATGGAGGGTATGAACAAGGTGGGCACGCTGTTTGGCGAAGGAAAAATGTTTCTCCCGCAAGTAGTAAAAACTGCACGCACCATGAAACAGGCCGTCAACATATTGCAACCCTACATTGAACAGAATAAAGCCCAAGAATCCGACAGCAAAAACGGAAAGATTGTCATTGCTACCGTTAAAGGTGATGTGCATGATATTGGCAAAAATATTGTGAGTGTCATTATGGCGTGCAATAATTATGAAATTATCGATTTAGGCGTAATGGTGCCACGCGAGCAGATTGTTGAAACAGCCATAAAAGAACAAGCTGACATCATCGGATTGAGTGGATTGATTACACCTTCCTTGCAGGAAATGTGTGAAGTGGCCAATCTGCTTCAGGAGAAAGGAGCCAAGATTCCATTGTTCATCGGAGGCGCCACAACCTCCGACAAACATACGGCACTGAAAATTGCTCCATTATATGATGCCCCCGTGTTCCATACAAAAGACGCAGCGGTCAATGTAGCTATTGCCGGACAACTTCTGCATCCGGAAACACGCGAAAACATTATAAAAAGCAATCACGAGCACCAGAAGGAAATACGTGAGCAATACATTAGTAATCAACAACTTATAAGCTTTGATGAAGCACAAAACAGACGTCCGAACATTTTTTAACACGAAGTTACTCCAACAATAAGACAAAACAGTTTGTTATAGATACGATGAATACTAAATTTAACTTGAATATGAAAAAGAATTTGTTAGTTTTGATGGCAATATTTTGCTCATTACCACTATTCGCAGAATTCAATCTTGGTGTCAAAGGTGGATATACCAGCACATTAAGCTTTTCTAATCTGGGTGACGCACAATGGTCCTATGTAGATCCGCGAAATGCACAAGGTTTTCATGTTGGTGCATTTGCCCGCTTTGGCAATATTATCTACTTCCAACCAGAGGTGTTGTATAACCGTGAGATAACAAAAGGAACAGTTGATATTAATGGTACTGACGTTAACAGACGTTCTGTAAACAGTGCAGTTGACGTGCCTTTATTGTTCGGATGGAGAATTTTCAAATTAGGTGAAGTGGTAAATATGCGTTTTGTTATCGGTCCAAAATTGCGTTTCAATGCTGGCAGTAAGACTACCTATGAAACAGCCGATGGTAAATGGGAAGAAACCAACAAACCAGAAGATAAATGGAACGTAGCTACTGTTGGTCTGGATACTGGTATCGGATTTGAGTTCCTCAATTGCATCAACTTGGAAATGCGTTACAACCTGATTGGCAATTTGACCAAATCAACATCGTTGAACGATGTAACCAATAACTACAAAAGTCCGCTTAACACCTTCAACATTGGTTTAGGCATACGCTTCTAACAATGAAACGGATAGGGTTATTATCAGATACTCATGGGATGTTGCATCCCCGTATTTTTGAATATTTCAATACATGTGATGAAATATGGCATGCAGGCGACATTGGGTCGCCTGTTTTGCTTGATGAACTGGAAAACTTCAAGCCCACAAGAGCTGTCTTTGGAAATATCGACGGATATGATATCCGCCTACGGACAAGCAAGATATTGCGCTTTGAGTGCGAAAATATAGATGTCATGCTCACGCACATTGGCGGTTATCCTGGCAAATATGCACCAGAGGTCCGCATGGAACTCTACACACATCCTCCCAAGCTGTTTGTCTGTGGTCATTCACATATTCTAAAGGTAAAATTTGACCCCCGTCTGCAAATGCTCTGCTTAAATCCCGGCGCCGCCGGCCGATATGGATCTCAGACCGTTTCTACCATTATGCGCTTTGAAATTGACGGAAGCAAGATAGATAACCTTGAAGTCATTGAGCTGAGAGATTGGCTCCCTACAAAATCATGACAATCAATCAGCAATATATAATAAAAATGAGCGTGCCCTACCCGAGCACGCTCATTTAGTATTTTCTTATGACACCTTGTCAATTATGGTTTTACTACCTTTGCTGGAATTTGTTTATCGCGAATCTTAACATAAAATTCACTACCAACCTTCGATAATTCGGTCGGTACGTAACCCATACCAATACCCGTTTTCGTACCTGGCAACATGATACCTGATGTTACAGTTCCTATCTTCTCTCCAGCTGCATTTACTATATCATATCCATGGCGAGGAATGCCTCTCTCCTGCAAATCGAATCGAACCAGTTTGCGGGCAACTCCCTCTGCTTTCTGTTTCTCCAGTCGTTCACGGTCGATAAAGTTCTTTCCGTCAACAAACTTTGTAATCCAACCCAAACCAGCTTCAATTGGAGAAGTTGTGTCATCAATATCATTACCATAAAGACAGAAGCCCTTTTCCAGACGCAGGCTGTCGCGTGCACCTAGACCAATCGGTTGCAAACCATATTCCTTACCAACCTCGAACAAAGCATCCCAAATCTGCTTGCCATGTTCCGGATAAAAATACAATTCGAAACCTCCTGCACCAGTATAACCTGTATTGCTAATAATGACAGGACGCACGCCGGCAAACGACCACTCACGGAAACTATAATAAGGAATTTCAGACAAGTTAATATCTGTCAGTTTCTGCAACATCTCTGTCGCTTTAGGTCCCTGCACGGCTAATTGTGCCATACGGTCAGATGCATTTTCCAGCGTAACCCCTTCCGTATTGTGTTGAACACACCAATTCCAATCTTTTTCAATATTGGCCGCATTTACAACCATGAGATATTTGGTCGTCGAATAATTATAAAGAAGCAAGTCGTCAACAATACCACCCTTTCCATTTGGCATGCATGTATATTGAACTTTGCCCGGAGTCAATTTTGATACGTCATTCGTTGTTATTTTCTGCAAGAAATCCAATGCTTTCTCACCTTTTACCCAAAATTCACCCATGTGGGAAACATCAAATACTCCTACACCGGTACGAACAGTAATATGTTCGTTATTGATACCAAGTGGATATTCGATAGGCATGTTGTAACCTGCGAATTCGTGCATTTTTGCACCTAATGCGATGTGAATGTCCGTAAATGGAGTTGTCTTCATACGTATTTAATTTAGTTTTTATGGTTAAGTAATTTATTTCTTGGCTGTTAATTCTACAATCTTCACAATGACCTGCATGGCTTTTTCCATACTTTGAATAGGAATATATTCAAAACGTCCATGAAAATTATGCCCACCGGTAAAAATATTCGGGCAAGGAAGACCTTCAAACGACAAACGTGCACCATCTGTACCACCGCGAATTGGTTTGACCTCCGGTGTGACACCAACTTGTCTCATGGCCTCTGATGCCAAATCAATGATATGCATTACCGGTTCAATCTTTTCACGCATATTATAATACTGGTCTTTCAATTCCAATATAGCAGTTCCTTCGCCATATTCTGCATTGATTTTATTGACCAAATGTTCCATTTCCTTTTTACGGCTTTCAAAACGAGCACGGTCATGGTCTCTGATAATATAACTCAAAACAGTTTCTTCTACTGAACCCTGTACAGAAATCAGATGATAAAATCCCTCATAACCATCTGTGTGTTCTGGCGTTTCATGGCGTGGCAGCATATTGGCCAGTTGAAAAGCCACACGGAGAGAATTTTTCATTTTGTGCTTGGCATAGCCTGGATGAACATTGAGACCTTTTACTGTAACCTTTGCGGAAGCTGCATTGAAGTTTTCATACTCCAATTCACCAATTTCACCTCCGTCAATCGTATATGCCCATTCTGCTCCAAATTTCTTTACATCAAAATGGTCAGCACCTTCGCCAATCTCTTCATCTGGCGTAAATGCAATGCGAATCTTTCCATGTTGAATCTCCGGATGTGCTATCAGATATTCCATGGCTGTAACAATTTCAGCTACCCCCGCTTTATCATCAGCTCCCAGCAATGTCTTTCCATTTGTAACTATAATGTCTTGACCAATATATTTCAGAATTTCCGGATATTTTTCCGTTTCCAGCACAATAGCTTCCTCTTCATTCAGCAAAATGTCTTGCCCATCATATTTCTCCACAATACGTGGCTTAACATGCTTACCGCTCATTTCCGGACTTGTATCCAAATGAGCTATAAACCCGATTGTCGGTATGACTTTATCTGTGTTTGCCGGCAATGTAGCCATCAAATAGCCATTACTGTCAACGTCTATTTCCGTTAATCCAATTCCCTTTAATTCTTTAGCCAAATGCTTAGCAAATTCAATTTGTCCGGGAGTACTGGGATTCATGCGTGTATTTTCATCGGATGTGGTCAAAAATCCGACATACTCAAGAAAACGTTTTGTTATATCCATAATTCAACTTATTTGTGTTTCTCAAAAAATCAGAAAAGTGCAATGTGGTTTTACTTCAACTATAGCTTCAAAACAAAAACTTCCCCATGTTCCACATTTGCATGCAAAGATAGAATTATTTTTTGAAGTTATAGGCTTTTTGCCACATAATATTTCCATAAAATAAGGTTCCCCACAAAAAGCGGTCTCCATCGTCCAGTCAGCAATTCATCTCAAAGCCCATATGCTTTTTACTGAAGTCACCCCAAAGTATAATAAAATGATTATGAAGGAAATCAAGAACAATTCTTATACATAGAGGCGCTTTCTCCTATGAAAATATTGCATTCCTATTTCTGAATATGTAAGTTATTTCTTACCTTTGCCGCGAATTACCTAACACAATGTTAACGTAATTATCCAGAAGAAAAGAGTTAACACATTTATTCATAACAGAATGAAAGCATACGTATTTCCAGGACAAGGAGCTCAATTCGTAGGAATGGGCAAAGATTTGTATGAATCGTCCTCATTAGCAAAAGATTTGTTTGAACAAGCTAACAACATTCTCGGATTCAACATTACGAACCTAATGTTTAACGGAACCCCAGAAGACTTGCGCCAGACAAAAGTTACGCAACCAGCTGTTTTTCTACACTCCGTCATTTCTGCATTGGTCTTGGGTGAAGAATTCAAGCCAGACATGGTAGCCGGACACTCCTTGGGAGAATTCAGTGCTTTGGTTGCTGCACAAGCATTAAGTTTTGAAGATGGATTACGTCTTGTTTCAAAACGTGCTATGGCGATGCAAAAAGCATGTGAATTGGAGCCCTCAACAATGGCAGCTATCATTGGTTTGCCAGACGACGTCGTAGATGAAGTATGTGACAGCATTACTGATCAGGTTGTGGTTGCCGCCAACTTTAATTGCCCAGGACAAATTGTTATTTCCGGTACAATAGAAGGAATTGACAAGGCATGTGCCATTCTGACTGAGAAAGGTGCAAAAAGAGCCTTGAAATTAAGTGTAGGTGGCGCATTTCACTCTCCTCTTATGCAACCAGCTGCAGAAGAGCTGAGGGCCGCCATCATGAGCACCAACTTCAAAACGCCGAAATGCCCTATCTATCAGAACGTAAACGCTTATCCTCAAGTTGAGCCGGATAAAATTCGTGAAAATCTGGTTGCACAATTGACAGCACCAGTTCGTTGGACACAAACCGTTAAGAACATGATTGCTGACGGAGCTACTGAATTTTACGAACTTGGTCCTGGTGATGTTTTGAAGGGACTTATCCGCAAAGTAAGTAAAGACGTAACCGTTGGGTAATCCCAATAACAACACGACATATCAGGGGACGGGAATGCCATTCCGTCCCTGTTTTTTATACGCTACACAACTGAATATGAAATATGAAAATATTTTTCTACATTGCTACTGCAATTATCCTGTTTGCCTGCAAGACTACTCAGACAACTCACATGACAGGAAATGACCGCGATAAGCATGGTTGCTTACCGTCGGCCGGATATGTATGGAGCGATGTCCGAAAAGATTGCATACGCACTTTTGAAGTTGGCGTCCCTCTATATAAATTTCAAAAACCGTATACTTCTTCAGCCGCCTATATTGTTTTTTCCAGCGACAGTACATACGCTGAAGCGTACATTCCGGGAATTGAAAGCAACATTATAATGCAGCAAAAGGAAACTGATATTTGGAAGGGACATGGCTATACATTAATTCAAACAGATAAAACCCAATACATTCTCTATAAGAAACAACAAATTATCTACTCAAACCACCAACAGTTATGAACGAACACATTCCACAATGGGCCAATGAAATGAATTGTGCCATCACTGTATGCGACAAAGAAGGAGTCATCCTCTATATGAACGAAAAAGCCAAAGCTACCTTTGCCAAACACGGCGATATGATAGGTAAAAATCTAATGGGCTGCCACAATGAGCGATCTAAATCCATCATCAAACATTTGTTGGAGACAGGTGGATATAATGCCTATACGATAGAGAAACAAGGTTTACGAAAAATGATTTACCAAAGTGCCTGGAAAGAAAACGGAGAAGTGAAAGGCTTGTGTGAAATATCTATGGTTATTCCGACGGAAATGCCCCATTATGTTAGGGAATAGTATAATATCGACATTTGTACTATGTTCAAAAGATTTTACTACCTATACTTTGAAACACAGCGACATAAGCAAAAAAGCATAAATGCAAAAATAAAATCTAAAATCAACATGGTGCAAAAATAAGATTTTTCAATATCGTGCTGTGGTTCTGATTCCTATGTGCATCCTTTCCATACGCCCAACAGTACATACAAAAAAATAGTCCCGGAAGACTTTTCCGGGACTATTTTACATTATTTCCATACAACTACTGTATTTCAATATGCTTTTTGCATTTTGCATTTTCTTCCTCAGCTTTCTTAGGTAACTCAATGTTAAGTACACCATGTTTTACTTCAGCTGAGATTTTTTCTTTGTCCACATTTTCAGGCAACACCATAGTCTGCATAAATTTGGAATAGGCAAATTCGCGACGCAAGTAGTGGTCATGCTTTTGTTCTTCCTTGTTTTCAGTCTTCTTTTCCATGCTGATGACCAAATTGTCGTTTTCATCTACATGAACATCAAAGTCCTCTTTGGTCATACCAGGTGCAGCCACCTCAACTTTATAGCTTTTATCGTTTTCAATCACATTGATAGCGGGCGCGGTTGCATTCGCTCTTTTCATCCAATCATAATCAAAGAAATCACTGAATACATCAGGCAACCAATTTTGATTTTTTCTAGTAGGCATCATAGTTCAAATCTCCTTATTTTTAAAATTCAACGTTTAGGTTTTGTAGTGCTTTTTCAAGCGCTACGCACCTGAATGTGCAAAGTATATACCAAACAATAAAATGTGACAGATTGTCCACATAATGGACATTTTTTCCCAAAGAGAACGTTCACATTGTCACCTTATCACATACTGGCCAGGAATTTCATGCTATAATTTGACCAGTTGTTATTAGTGAGTGAAGTCTGTCAAGAAAACAAGAAAATAATATAAATCGCTAACAATGACATATAAAACGACAAGCCCCGGGAAGAATATCCTCCTGGGGCTTGTCACTCATTCATCTTTATCCTTATTGGATTTGAATATGTTTCTTGGTTTTTTCTACAGGTGCTTCTACCTTTTTGGGTAATTCAATATTCAATACACCATGTTTTACTTCGGCAGCAATCTTTTCCTTATCCACGTCCTCCGGCAGAATCATAGTCTGCATAAATTTGGAATAAGAAAACTCACGACGCAAATAGCGGCTATTCTTATTTCCTTCATTATTTTCTGCCTTTTTCTCCATATTTATCACCAAATTTTCATCTTCATCCAAATGTACATCAAAATCCTCTTTCGTAAGACCTGGAGCTGCAAGTTCAATTTTATATGCATGCTCATTTTCTATTACATTAATAGCAGGAGCAGTTGCATTTGCTCTATCCATCCAATCATAATCAAAGAAGTCATTGAAAATGTCGGGTAACCAATTCTGATTTTTTCTAACTAGTGTCATAGTTGTAATCTCCTATATAATATTGTTCAACGTTTAGGTTCTGTAGTTTTAATCGCTACATTTCTCCATTAGTCAAACTATAGGCCAAACCCCAAAATGGTCCAAAATATGACAACATTGACACAATTTAGAATATTCTCGCCGCAAACACTGCCATTTCGGCAGTAGAACGTCCCCATATACAAAAAAAGATGGATATTGTCCATCTTTCATTGTGATTCCGGAGCGATTCGAACGCTCGACCCACGCCTTAGAAGGGCGTTGCTCTATCCAGCTGAGCTACGGAACCCACTTTCGCAAAACGGCTGCAAATATAGTACATTTATCACAAACTCACAAGAACAGACAAAAAGTTTTCCATTCCAACCATTATAGCCTATAAAAACGCATCAACGTCCGAATAGTCTTTTATTATTCAATTCAAATACGTATTTTTGCTTAGCTATTAATTTTTCGCATGAACAAAGAGGAAATCAGAAAAGCATTGGCATTATGGTATGAACGCAACAAGCGCATTTTGCCATGGCGAGACACAAAAGACCCATATGCCATATGGATATCCGAAATCATTCTTCAGCAAACAAGAGTTGCACAAGGATATGATTATTACTTACGCTTTATGGAGCGTTTTCCCAATGTTCAAACATTAGCAGAAGCTCAAGAAGATGAAATTCTCCGTCTTTGGCAAGGGTTGGGATATTACAGCCGTGCGCGTAACCTACATACAGCAGCCCATCAGATTATGGAAAAACACAAAGGTTTTTTTCCACGTGACCCTAAGGAGGTACGACTTCTAAAAGGGATAGGCGACTATACCACTGCTGCCATCTGCTCTTTTGCCTACAACACTCCCATAGCAGTAGTCGACGGCAATGTCTATCGTGTATTGGCACGATTAACAGAATGTGAGATTCCAATTGACACAACTGCAGGAAAAAAGCATTATGCGCAATTGGCGCAGGAGCTATTGGACCCTCAACATGCGGCTTTGCACAACCAAGCCATGATGGAACTAGGTGCCCTTCAATGCGTGCCAGGAACACCTAACTGTCAACAATGCCCATTGACCACCTGGTGTAAAAGCGCAGGAAAAGAGACAGCATCCATATTACCTATTAAGGAAAAGAAAACCAAAATCCGCATCAGATATTTCCATTATATACGCTTCATCATAGGAAATACATTCTATTTACAAAAGCGAACGGGAGAAGATATATGGAAACATTTGTATGAATATCCATTGATTGAAACAGAAGAACCCCTCGACACAAAATCGTTGCTCACCCACCCTACGTTTCTGAATTGGACTGAAGGGAATAGCAATATATACATAACCCGACAAAGCGGCATCCGTAAACATGTCTTGAGCCACCAGCATATTCTGGCCCAATTGACAGAAGTCAGACTTTCAAAAGAAACACCGGCTCTGGCCAAGCTAATAGGCGTACAACCGGAAAAAGCTGACGTGTACGCCGTCCCACGAATCATTGAATTACTCAACAACGACATCAAATTGAACCAGCCATGAAACAATACACAAAATATTTTGTCTTGGGTTTGATTACCCTATTTGCCATCATCGCAACATTTAGTTCCTTGTATTATCCTCCACTCCACAACAAGAAATACAATTTCCATACAAAAAATGTGGTGGACGACATTGCCGTCATTGCACAGACACCACACTCTGTGGAACATCCAAATGAACGCGCCAAAATAAGAGACTATCTGGTTGCACGCTTAAGAGAATTGGGTGGAGACGTCCGCATCTTCCATGAAGATTCAGTTAAGAACTATGTCACTGGCCATACATACGTCGACAATATCGTTGCCGATTTTGCTCCGTCCGCCACAGAAAACATTTCCTACATTCTACTCATAGCTCACTATGATTCACGTTTCGCACAGGACGTAAGAGGGACAACTGTCTATTCATTCGGGGCTGCCGACGACGGATATGGCGTAGGGATTTGTCTGGAACTGGCAAGGGGTGCTCTAACCTACAGAAATGAATGGAGCAATGGTATCCGTATATTGCTAACCGACTGTGAAGAGCCTAAAATGGTCGGCATGAAAACCATATACGCCAACCATCCGGAGTTGTTTGAAGATGTTGCTTTGGCATGCAATATTGACGCACGTGGCGTCAAAGGGCCGGCTCTGCTTTTTGAAACCTCACCCCAGAACAACAAAATCATGGAATTGTACAAGGAAGCACAATATCCTTATGGTTACTCACTGACTGCCTCCGTATATAGAGTATTACCCAACAACACGGATTTCAGTATAATCAAAAACGACATAGCAGGACTCAACTTTTCCGTAATCGACAATTTAAGGTATTACCACACAGATAAAGACCATTTTGACAATATCTCTCCGCGCAGCATTGCACACTACGGAGGACAATTGGCACCCATCATCAAAGAGTATTTGACAAACCCATCCTACACAAAAGAGTCTTTCAAAGGGGAGGAAGACGCAGTTTATTTCACACTTCCCCCATTCGGTATGTGTTTATACAACAGAACAACTTGGTTAATAAGCAATCTTATCATTTTGCTATTGAGCATCTGGGCATTGGTTATAATGAAACGTCACGGCAACCTGAAATTTGGAAATGCCATGAAAGAGGCAGGAATAATTACGGGAATTGCCCTTGCTTGGGCTTGTCTCGGAACAGCAGTCGCATATCTTGTCAGCAAAGCATACGGACTGGCATTTAATCCAGTTGACATACGTTATGTCGGATGTGATAACTTACTGCTTTTCCTATTGTTGGCTGGACTTGTGGCAAGCATTGTCTGGGTATGGAAAAAAATGCAATTCAATGGAAGCGGCACCATCATCACACTAATCTTGTTATCCATCCTTTCTTATCTGTTTCTGAACGGAGAAAATTTCTTTTTCCTAATTCCTTTGCTGTGCATATCATTCACCATTGTGCTATACCGCCTTATACGCTGGAACATATGGGGGTATTTTGCTTTCATACCACTTCTTCTATACGCAATAAGCATGGGCTATATATTTTACACTGCACTTACCATCGGATCGGTCGGCGTCTTATTGTTTGTAGGATGCTATGTACTAACATCTGTCCTATGCATCTTGAAATGTATAAAATGAAAACAAAAGGTTATTGCGCAAAAGTTCAATGCAGCCCTTGCTTATTTTAGCAAAACATATAAATTTGCATTCTGTAAAGGGAAAAACCGATAAAATAAAAAAGCCTATGTCTATTAAAGCAAAAATCATTACTATCAGTAGTATTATCATAATAATTGCTCTGGCACTTTTCATCTACATCAAATTCTATTTTGTATTTGGTGATGGAGTTAAGGCCGGTGAATTAAACTATATGGTACACAAAGGTTATGTATTCAAAACATACGAAGGGAAAGTAATACAATCCGGATTTAACTCAAAAAAGACAGGAGCTACCATCCAATCGTATGAATTTACTTTTTCCGTAACAGACAAAGCCATTGCCGATTCTTTGATGCGCTGCAGTGGGAAACAAGTAGAATTGCATTACAAGGAATATTTGGGAACATTACCATGGCGTGGCGTCAATAAATTTGTGGTAGACAGTATTGTGGCCGTAAGATAAATCCATCACGATTCCCCATGCACAAGCCTTAAAGACTTTAAGGCTTGTTGTCTATATGGGCAGATTCAATCAAAATGATGCACACTTTTGTGTAAAATGCGCATTTTTCATATCTTTGCAGCAAATTTGTATCCTCCAGAGAAAAATCTTTGACTTTCGTCATCAGATTCCTTTCTGTGGATTTGTATGTAACTTTAGTAAAAAGATTATGGTTAAAGAAAATTTCATTCGTCTTTTTGAAGATTCTTTCCGTGCCAATTGGGAGCTTCCGGCTTTCACCAATTATGGAGAAGGCTTGACATTCACTTATGAAGAGGTGGCAAGAGAAGTCGCTAAATTGCACATACTATTTCAGGAATGCGGCATCAAGCCTAACGACAAAATTGCGCTGGTAGGTAGAAACAATAGCTATTGGGCAATTACCTATATTGCAACAGTTACATATGGTGCCATCATTGTACCGATATTACAAGATTTCAACGCCAATGATATCCACCATATAACCAATCACTCCGAATCCAAACTTCTGTTTGCCAGTGACAACATTTGGGAAAATCTGGAAGAGGAAAAACTTATTACGGTAGAAGCTGTTTTTTCGCTAAATAAATTCTCGCTAATTACTATTGTTGACCATACCAAACCACGTTTGCTCGACGAAGAAGCAGAATCTGAACAGGAAGCCCACATTCCTCACGAAGCTCCTTTTACAGCTGAGCAGGTAAGCATGGCAAGAATCGAGAAACTTTTTACAGAAAAATATCCCGAGGGATTTTATCCCGATTGTGTACGCTATGTAGACAAGCCCAACAGTGAAATAGTTTCCATCAATTATACCTCTGGAACTACCGGCTTTAGCAAGGGTGTCATGACCAGTGGTAATGCTCTGGCAGGAAACGTCACATTTGGATTCAGCACAGAACTTCTTTCACGCGGGAAACGTGCAGTAGCATTTCTTCCATTGGCACATGCTTATGGTTGTGCATTTGATTTCCTGACCAGTGTATGCTCTGGTGCACACACCTATTTTATTGGGAAAACCCCTTCGCCCAAGATTTTGTTGAAAGCCTTTGCCGAAGTAAAACCCAATGCCATCTTCTGCGTTCCACTGATTATCGAAAAGATATATAAGAAACAAATTCTCCCCATGTTGGCCAAACCATCCATGCGGTGGGTGTTGCGTGTCCCATTTTTAGATCAAACCATCTTGGCACAGGTCAGAAAGAAACTGGTAGATGCATTTGGTGGAGAATTTACTCAAGTAATAGTCGGTGGCGCACCACTCAATGCTGAAGTAGAAGAATTCTTCCATAAAATCAAGTTCCCATTCACCGTGGGATATGGTATGACCGAATGTGCACCGTTGATTTCATATGCCAACAAAGACGAATACGTTCCATTCTCAGCTGGACGTATATTGCCGACAATGGAAATCCGCATTGTAAATCCACACCCGGAAACAGGTATCGGTGAAATAGAAGTGCGTGGAGAAAACGTGATGTCGGGCTATTATAAAAACGAAGAAGCGACCAGACTAAGCTTTACAGAAGATGGCTGGTTGAAAACAGGCGACCTCGGTTACGTTGATGCCAACAAGAACATTTTCATCCGCGGTAGAAGCAAAACAATGCTACTGGGTCCAAGCGGCCAAAACATTTATCCGGAAGAAATTGAGGCTAAACTAAACAACATGCCTTATGTAATGGAAAGCCTTGTTTTACAACAAGACGGTAAGTTAGTAGCATTGGTTTGCCCTGATTATGAAGCTGTTGACGCTGAACACCTGACACAGAAGGAGCTTCAAGAACGTATGGAAGAAAACAGGAAGACGCTAAACACCTTGGTTGCCTCCTATGAAGGAATAAGCCGAATTCAGTTATATCCATACGAATTTGAAAAGACCCCGAAAAAAAGTATCAAGCGCTATCTATACACTACCAGTATGGGTAAATAACAACATACAACGCATTGCATGATAATGATTTGCAGCTTTTTTCGGCAGATCAAAAAAAAATCGAAAAAAAAGTAGTCCATTTTCATTGCATATCGAAAAAATGCTGTACTTTTGCGCCGTTATTTATTACACACGTTTTTATGTTTAACACTAAAAAGCAAAGGAAATGAAAAAGGTATTTTTGTTTTGTGCTGTAGCAATGGCATTTGCTGCATGTGGAAAAAAAGCAGCAACCACAGAAGAAGAAGCAACTCCTGCAGTAGAAGAAGCTGCTGTAGTAGAAGAAGTTGTAGAAGCTCCTTGTACTGATTCAACTGCTGTTGTTGACACAACTGTAGTTGTAGAAGAAGTTGTAGAAGAAGTTGCTGAATAAGCCCTGCTAACACAACTCAAGGTATGACAATTATAGATTATCATACCTCCAACAACATAACGTTCGTCTTATTGACGAACGTTTCTTTTTTATAGCGAAACCATTTCCCTTTTTTTTATTACCTTTGCAACCTGTTTTTACGTTTTAGCATGATTTCTATTTGTATATGAATCTTTGCGTTGACCAAGGGAATTCCCGTATAAAGATTGCCGTGTTTGATGGCAACCGTTTAGTTGATACTTATTTATTTAAGCGTTTTGAGTCATCACTGGCCGACGAGATATTTCGTACATATCCGATAGAGCGCGCCATATTCTGTTCCGTTTGCGTCGAAAACGATGCTGTACGCACATGGTTAGCAGATCATTTGGATAACTATATAGAATTGTCATATAAGACACCCATTCCGCTTGTCAACACTTATTCCACGCCACAAACATTAGGCAATGACCGCTTGGCAGCTGCTGTCGGCGCCTATAGTCTGGGAGCGGGAAATCCTTTACTTGTAATCGATGCTGGTTCAGCCATCACATATGATTTGGTCAGCGCAGACGGACAATTTGTGGGTGGAAACATTGCTCCCGGTATGAAAATGCGTTTTTGTGCACTCCACGATTACACATCTAGCCTTCCCTACGTTGAACCTAGCGAAAAAGACATTTACGAATTAACCGGAAAAGACACGCGAAAGGCTATATTGAATGGTGTAATGAACGGCATTTTGTATGAAATGGAAGGTTATATACGACATTATAGAGAAATATATCCCTATCTTTCCGTTTTTTTAACGGGAGGAAATTTTTCTTATTTTCATAATCGACTTAAAATTACGACTTTTGCAGAGAGAAACTTGGTGCTGATAGGACTTAATAGGATATTGGAGTATAATGTATAAAAAAATCTTCTTACTGGCGACCTTTATTGGTCTTTCTATATGTATATATTCTCAGAATAACACAAATTCACCATATACCCGTTTTGGGTATGGCGATTTGAGCAACAACACAAACGGCGAATATCGTGCAATGGGTGGTACGTCCATTGCAATGCGTAGCAATCGCAGTATTAATGCGGTAAATCCGGCTTCATATAGTTCTGTCGATAGTCTTACGTTCATGTTTGACGTAGGAATATCTGGATTGTTGACACATTTCAGCGATGCAAACGGAATAAGAAATACATTCAATGGTAATCTGGAATATGTTACACTGCAATTTCCTATAACCGGCTGGTTAGGTTGCAGTGCTGGGGTGCTTCCCTATTCATCTGTCGGATATGAATTTGCACAGAACGGCAGCGTAAGCATGCCTGTCAATCCTCAGGACGATCCAAATACAATTGACTATACTTCCATGTTCTATGGTACAGGTGGCATCAGTGAGGTTTATTTGGGGCTCTCTTTTGAATTGTTCAAGCATATATCTCTTGGCGCTAATGCCTACTATATGTTTGGTGACATCAGCAATTATCGCCAACTTTCTTTCAACAACAGTTCCTATTCCTCTTTACAACAAAGTAACACAATAAAGGTAAGTGATTTTCGTTTCAGGTTCGGAGCACAATTCTATCATACCTTCGCAAAGAAACATGAAGTAACATTAGGAGTGATATACGAATTCAAATCCAAATTGAACGGAAGTTTCAGTCAGATAGAAACCACAACTTTAGATACTACCATTAACAGCAACGGAGGGTTTGATTTGCCGGCTTATTACGGAGCAGGCTTAAGCTATACATACGACAACCGCATTACCATCGGTGTGGATTATTCGCTGCAGGAATGGTCAAAAGCCAATTATTTCGGCAGAACAGACAGCTTGAACAACAGCCAACGAATATCTATAGGAGCTGAATATCGTCATGATCCATTGGGAAAAGATTATTTTGACCATATGGCTTTCCGCTTGGGAGGATATGTAGAAACACCCTATGTAAAAGCATTTGATAACAATGTAAAAAATTTTGGCATTAGTTTTGGAATAGGTTTTCCGTTACGTAATTCAAAAACATTTATAAACACTACATTTGAGTATGGCAAGAAAGGAACATTAACTACATTGCGAGAAGATTACTTCCGGTTTACAATCAATGCCAGCTTTAATGAGCTATGGTTCTTTAAACGCAAATTATAACTTTGTTAAAATAATACAACATGAAAAAGAAATCTTTATTTATGCTCGCCTTCGTTGCATTGGGCTCTGTATTTGCAGTTGCCCAGGAAAGTTCAACGATTTCAGAGGAATGTTTAATTAACATCAGTTTGTTCAACGAATCGGCAAAAAATAAACAGTATGCAGATGCTGCCGGTCCATGGCTAAAAGCATACACAGAATGCCCGAGCGCCAATAAAGCCATCTATTCACACGGGCGGAACATTTTGGTATGGCAATTAAGCCAAACCAAAGACCCGAAGGAAATTGACGTATTGCGTAACCGCTTGATGGAAATGTATGATAAGCGTATACAATATTTTGGTGATGACAGCCGTTACCCTACTCCATGGATTTTGGGTAGAAAAGCATTGGACTACATCACATATTTTCCGGAAGACCAACTGAAAGAAAATGCATATCAATGGTTGGAAACTGCTGTTGACAGTTTGAAGACAGAAGCTGACGTGGCTGTCTTGACGCAATTTGTAGCTTTGTCAGCCAACATCTATAAGGCAAAACCCGAAACCGCAGAAAAATTCATTAGCGATTATTTGAAAGCCGGTGCTTATTTGGATGCCATTGCTTCCAATCCATCAGACCGTTACGCAGCCTCTGCTGCCCAACAAAAGCAGGTATTGGATGCCATGTTTGTACAAAGCGGTGTAGCTGATTGCAATACGTTGGATAACATATACAAAGATAAAGTGGCCGCCAACACAACCAATCTTGAAGTATTGTCTAAGATTATAGAGTTCTATGAACAGATGGATTGCAAAGAATCTGAAGTCTATTTCGCCGCTTCCACAGCAGCACACAAGATTTCTCCAACCGCTAAATCAGCCAGTGGATGTGCAGCCGTGTGCTATAAGAACAAAGACTACAATGAAGCTATTAAATACTTCGAGGAAGCTGTTAACTTGGCAGAAGACAACAAAGACAAGAGCAATTATGAATATATGATTGCCTATATCTATTACAGTGAATTGAAAAACTATCCGACTGCACGTGTTCATGCCCGCAAAGCATCTGAATATGACCCGACAACAGGTAAACCATATATTTTAGTAGCACATATGTATGCCGCTTCACAACCATATGATGACCCTATCCTGAATAAGACGGTCTATTGGGTAGCTGTAGATGAATTGCGCCGTGCAAAACAAGTGGATCCTAGCTGCGCAGAAGAAGCTGACAAATATATAAATATGTACAGCCGTCATTTCCCCAATACAGAAGAAATATTCTTCCATGCCGACTTGGGTGAAGGCAAGCCTTATACTGTGGGTGGTTGGATTGGCGTAACTACTACTTGCCGTTAATGCTGAAACATCTATTCAAAATGAAATCATATAACATGGCAACCCTTTTCATAGGGGTTGCTTTGTTTGTTATTGCACCATCGTGCAAGAAGGAACAACCAGACAAGATTGATGCCGTAGTCAATAGGGAAGCTATGGCCAGTCTTGAGGCTACTGAAGTAACAACCGTTATCTCTGATTCTGGAATCACACGATACAGGATAGCAGCCCCTGACTGGCTCATATATGATAAGGCCAAAGATCCATATTGGGATTTTCCCAAAGGTATATTGCTCGAAAAATTCAATGAAGATCTTAGCATAGATGCGACAATCAGAGGTGACTATGCACGTTACAATGAAAAGCCGCAAATTTGGGAATTACGGGGAAATGTCTATGCCGTCAACCAACAGGGTGAACAATTTGAAACCCCACTGCTCTATTGGGACCAAAAAGCGGAACGGATTTATTCCGACAGTATCATCAAGATAACACGGGCTGCATCCATTATCATTGGTATCGGTTTTGAATCCAACCAAACAATGACACAATATACCATCAAGAAACCTCAAGGCATATTCCCGTTTGCCGATGAAACAGAAAATGATTCTGTTGACAATAACACCCCAACGGAATAAATCACATACATGGGATAGTGGTAACACTCTATTCCCGAAAACATGCGCTTTCAATTTCAAATGTGAGTATTCCAAAAGACAAAAATAATGGTCGTATCAGACTCTGCATAGAGTAATGATGCGACCATTTTGTGTTTCACAATATGTTACAACCACCAACCAAAGGTGTGTCTGAATTTGTAAGATACAAGGCACTGAAGATGAGGACGAAAGGAGTTTTAGAGTAAATGACCAAGTCCGCATCCTGATAGCAACGCAGCAGATTGCATGTTATGACGCACCGTCTTTATGCTTGCTTGATTATCTCCAATAGCTGCTGGGCATGTATAGAAGTCTTTATTTGTTTTGGTGTCAATATATGCGTTACCACCCCATTCTCATCAGCAATGAATGTCGTACGCAATGTTCCCATAAACTGTTTTCCCATAAATTTCTTTTCACCCCACACACCAAACAACTCGACCATTTTATGTTCTTCGTCGGCAATTAGCGTGAAAGGCAGCTGTTTGGCAGCTATGAATTTCTGATGAGCAGCCTGCTTGTCAACACTTATGCCCACTATCTCATAGCCAAGTGCCTTAATCTCACTGTATTCATCGCGCAAGCTACAAGCTTCGGCCGTACATCCTGGTGTATTGTCCTTCGGATAAAAATAGACAATCCATTTTTTACCAGGGAAATCTGCCCGATGAAATTCTTGACCATTTTGGTCAAATCCTAAAAACTCAGGAATCTTGTCTCCAATATTTATAGCCATAATTCAAATAATTAATTGTCTTTATTTGGTGCAAAAATAGCATAAGTACATTATTTGACCATGGAAATGCCGTGTTTTGTGCATAAATGTTGATGATATGTGTAAAAAAGCGTACCTTTGCAGCGGATATATATAATGTTCACATTTTAAAGTTCAATCTTATGAAATTATTAGAAGGAAAGACAGCCATTATTACTGGGGCTGCACGCGGTATTGGCAAATCAATTGCCTTACGTTTTGCTTCGGAAGGTTGCAATATTGCATTTACCGACTTGGTTATAGATGAAAATGGCCGTAAAACAGAAGAAGAAATAGCCGCATTTGGCGTAAAGGTAAAAGGTTACGCATCCAATGCCGCCAACTTTGAAGAAACGCACACTGTTGTAGCAGAAATTCTGAAGGATTTCGGTTCTATTGATATTTTGGTCAACAACGCAGGTATTACGAAAGATGGTTTGATGATGCGTATGAGCGAAGCACAATGGGATGCTGTTTTGACTGTCAACCTGAAATCAGCTTTCAACTTTATCCATGCATGTACTCCTATCATGATGCGCCAAAAGAGCGGTAGCATTATCAACATGAGTTCTGTTGTTGGTGTAAGCGGCAATGCAGGACAAGCCAACTATTCTGCTTCTAAAGCCGGTATGATAGGTTTGGCCAAATCAATTGCCAAAGAATTGGGGTCTCGTGGTATCCGTGCCAATGCCATAGCTCCAGGATTTATTGAAACGGACATGACACACGCTTTGACCGAAGAGCAACGCGCTAAATGGGCAGAACAAATTCCTTTGCGTCGTGGCGGTACGCCAGATGAGGTGGCCAAAGTAGCATTGTTCTTGGCTTCTGACCTTTCTTCTTATGTATCAGGTCAAGTTATCCACTGCTGTGGTGGCATGAACTGCTAATAAGAATCAAGCATACTCTAAAAACGGACATGTGGACTGTTGGTTCAACATGCCCGTTTTTCTTTTTATCCCCTTTTTCATTTCTGATAAATCTAAAGGGAATAATGTATCGAACTCCTCCAAACATTCAAGCAAAAATCACTACATTTGCAAAATAATTGGCATCAACGTATATGCGTTGTAGTCCATAATCCAAACAAAGAAAATGCAAGAACCTTTATTAGGCAAAACCTTGGAAGAACTACGCTCAATTGCTGTTGAAGCTGGCCTACCAGCTTTTACGGGCAAGCAATTGGCGGACTGGCTGTATAAAAAACGTGTCTGCTCCATTGAAGAGATGACCAACATTTCACGAAAAGGCAGGGAACAACTTTCTGAACGCTACTGCGTCGGACGCATGGCTCCTACCCATAAAGCCGTATCCGCAGACGGAACCATCAAATACCTGTTGCCAACATCCTGTAATCATTCAGTAGAGGCCGTATATATACCAACTGACGACAGAGCCACTCTCTGCATATCCACGCAAGCTGGCTGTAAGATGCATTGCCGCTTTTGTATGACTGGTACATTGGGCTTTCATGGTCAGCTCAGCGCATGTGACATACTGAACCAGGTGTTCTCCATTCCGGAATCAGACACGCTCACCAACATCGTGGTAATGGGTATGGGCGAACCGATGGATAATATTGATGCCGTATTACGTGCACTGGAAATAATGACAGCCGACTATGGCTGCGCATGGAGTCCACGACGCATCACGGTTTCTACAGTCGGCCTGCTGCCTGGTTTGGAACGTTTTCTCAAAGAAAGCGAATGCCATTTGGCCGTCAGCCTACACAATCCCTTCAGCCGCGAACGTCAGGAAATCATGCCAGTAGAGAAAGCCTATCCCATACAGGCAGTCATCGACCTTATCAAGCAGTTTGACTTTGCCCATCAACGACGCGTTTCATTTGAGTACATCGTATTTGCCGGTTTCAATGACACCATGCGCCATGCTGTGGAAATGCTGAAATTATTACGAGGAATGCATTGCCGCATCAATCTCATCCGTTTTCACGACGGCAACCAATGCGACTTGAAAGGTGCTTCCATGGAACGGATGGAGTTCCTACGTGACTATTGGACCAATAATGGCATAACCAGTACGATAAGACAATCAAGAGGAGAAGACATTTTGGCCGCATGCGGCATGTTGATAGCTCAAGAAGGAAACGAAGCATGAGGAAACTCTTTTTATTCTTAGCACTCGTCTGCTGCTTTTCTGGCTATGCCCAAATACGGCAGGAATTAACCGATTCGCTCAACGCCTTTGCCAGACGAAGAGCCGTTGTCAATCGTATAGCCATCAACCGCTTGAGTTATAACAGCGGTGTAATAAGCCTAACTACCAATGACCACTTGGCTTGTGTTCCTTGGAGAAAAGCTGATGTTGATTCACTCAAGCAGATAGTAAGAAAAGCATATGGCGCCCAATCAGATGTACGGGTATGCATCTATAGCAACGGTGTGGAATTGGAAAAACTGGCATTGAGTGACACCGAAAGGCCTTGGGGCAGCTACACACGTCCTTATGTCCAACCGTGGGTCATTCAAGAAGACAAACCCTTTGTCGTTGATTCCGGTATGGCAGGCAAACACATTGCCCTATGGGCCAGCCACGGCTACCATTACGACTACAAGACCAATCGGTGGAAATGGCAACGTGCGCGGTTAATGCAGACGGTAGAAGACCTTTATACTTCCTCCTATACAATCCCCTTCCTCGTTCCTATGCTGGAAAGAGCGGGTGCATACGTAGTCCAACCACGGGAACGCGATATACAAACACATGAAGTGATAATTGATAATGACCACGCCTACACAAACGGCAAATACCAACAAGGAAGCAAATGGGAGCGTGGCAATGGAGGTTTTTCCCTTCAACAGGATTTTTTGACTGGAACAGAAAACCCTTTCCATATGGGAAGTCATGCGTATGCTGAAAGTACAGCAGATAGCAGTCACCTTTCTGAAATTACCTGGCAGCCCAAAATTCCAGCCGATGGAATGTATGCTGTATATGTATCATACCAAACCGTGACCAACAGCACGCAAGAAGCTCATTATGAGATATTACATGCCGGTGGGAGCACACGTTTTATAGTCAATCAGCAAATGGGTGGTGGCACATGGGTCTATTTGGGCACTTTTCCCTTCAAAAAGGGGATGCAGTCGAATGGCATGGTACGTTTGACCAACTATAGCACTTCAGCAGGCATCATCACGTCCGATGCTGTCCGCTTCGGTGGTGGCATGGGCAACATTGCACGTGGAATAGATATGCTTGATGATACCTATAGCTGTTTCGACGATACAACTGCCTTTACTAGTCAGCGCCCACGTTGGATGGAAGGCGCACGCTATTACCTGCAATGGAGCGGCATGCCCGACTCTGTCTATATGTACAAGCAACCCAAAGACCAGCAATACAAACCCAATGATTATATTGACGATTTGAGTTGTCGGGGCAAATGGGTCAACTATCTGTCGGGTGGTTCTGCTGTCAATCCCCAAAGCCGAGGATTGAATGTCCCTATCGACCTGGCCATTGCTCTACATTCCGATGCCGGTGTAACTCCAACCGACTCCATCATTGGAACATTATGCATCTATACATCCAAAAACGATGACAAAAAATCGGTCTATCCAACGGGCGCTTCCCGCTATATTGCACGTGAACTGGCCGACCGCATACAAAGCCAGATAGTTGATGACATAAGACGAACGGTAGCTCCAGAATGGCAACGCAGGTCCATGTACGACAAGTCATACAGTGAAACACGCGTACCCGAAGTACCGGCTGTTATCATTGAACTGCTTTCACACCAAAACTTTGCTGACATGCTCTATGGTCAAGACCCAGCCTTCCGTTTTATGGTGAGCCGCAGCATATACAAAGGCATATTAAAGTATATGCATGCTCAAGACCATAGCTCCTATTGTGTACAGCCGCTCCCAGTATCCCATTTTGCCATCCACAAAAAGGACGACAACAAAATACTGCTCACATGGAAAGCCGTAACCGACAGTCTGGAACCAACAGCCACAGCCAAAGGCTTTGTCCTCTACACCCGCAGAGGCGAAGGGGGCTATGACAATGGTCAATACATATCTTCTGACAGCTGTCTGCTCAATCTGCAACCTGGCGAACACTATACGTTCAAGGTGACTGCCGTCAATGAAGGAGGCGAATCGTTCGACTCGGAATGCCTGTCTGCCTATATTCATCCAAAAGCCAAAGGCTGCGTTCTGATTATCAATGGGTTTGAAAAAACAAGCGGTCCTGACTGGTTCTCCGTTGATTCAACCTATGCCGGATTTTACGGCAACCAGATGGGAATCCCCTATCTGTATGACATCAGTTATGTGGGCGCACAACATGAATTCAGAAAAAACGTACCCTGGATGCACGACGATGCACCTGGCTTTGGTGCCAGTTACGCTGATTATGAACACATGATAGTCAAGGGTAACAGTTTCGATTATCCGCTCGTTCATGGAAAAAGTTTTGCCAAAGAAGACTATTCATATGTGTCATGCTCAGTGGCTTCTGTAGATACAAATACCTATGCAGGATATAGAATTGTAGACTATATCCTTGGCAGGCAAGGACATAAAACTACGGGCATGCACAAACGCAATGAACAATATGCCTGCTTTCCCGATATAGTTCTGGACTATCTACAACGACATGCCAACAATGGAGGGGATATTATCGTAAGCGGAGCACATGTGGGAAGCGATGTTTGGGAAAACGAAAGCCCCAATAAACGCAGACGCATAGAACAATTGCTGCACTACCAATGGCGCACCGCCAACGCCAGTAACTGCGGACAAGTAAAAACTACAATCACCACCATTAAAGGATTCGACAATCAGCGGACAAGCTATACCTATCACCATCTACCCAACGCACAAAACTATCATGTCTGCAATGTAGATGCCATTGAGCCTTACGGACAAGGCGCCTGCACCATCATGCGCTATGCTGACAACCAAATAAGCGCAGCAACAGCCTACAGAGGACGCAATTACCGCTGTTGCATTTTCGGATTTCCGATAGAATGCTTAACTTCGCAGACTGATATAGATGATATCCTCTCACGCATAATTCGTTTTTTTGAACAATAATAACTCATGTTTATGAAACCTTTTATCAAGATAAGTGTATTGGCAACATTATTATTGCTGATGGGCACATCTGCCAAACGACGCCCTACCACGCTATTCATGGCTGGCGATTCCACTATGGCCGACAAAGAAGAACTGGTTGAATCACCAGAACGCGGATGGGGACAACTTTTTCCCACCTATGTAAAAGAAAACCTCCACATTGAGAATCATGCCAAAAACGGCCGCAGTACTCGTTCCTTTATCACCGAAGGACGCTGGGACGACCTGCTCAGCCGTGTGCAAAAAGGCGATATCGTACTGATTCAATTCGGCCATAACGATGAAAAGTCAGAAGACAGCCGCAGATATGCCGATACAACAGTCTATCGCTACAATCTAATCCGCATGGTGCATGACGTTCGTGAAAAAGGAGCAACTCCTATATTGGCAACCCCCATTGCCCGCCGCGAATTCAACGAACAAGGAGAATTGACGGACCGCCATGGCGCCTATCCTGATGTTGTACGCAAATTGGCACAGGACCTTTCTGTCGATATGATTGATTTACACAAAACCAGTACAGAACTCATCAAAGAACTTGGACCGGAACGCAGCAAAGAGCTATATATGAATGTACCGGCTGGAGTCTATTCCAAATTCCCCGAAGGAAAAATTGACAATACGCACCTCACAGAAAAAGGAGCACTGGAAATTGGGAAAATGGCTGCTGACGCTATCAAAAGCCAAAAAATAAAACCCCTGAAGAAATATCTTCGCAAAGAGAAAGACAGAGTAATTACATATACGACCCCTGCCGACATCAAATGATAAGAAAACGTTTATTACTGCCCGCTGTAACATGTTTGGCAAGTATCTGTACATTATACGGCCAAACTATACGTCCAATTAAATATGGCAATTTCGACACCTTCACTGTACGTTATATTGAAGAATCAAAATTACTGGGTGGAAAAACCAAAACCTTGTATGTAGTCGGTCCAAATGACACTATTTACGGCAATAAAGCCTATCAATACGGCGTTCACACACCATGGAGTTGTTCAAACGCCTATGCCAATATATTGGGCATAGTCAAAGGAGCATGTTCTGCCCAACCGGAACGCCGTGAAACAGGAGGCTACTGTATGCGACTGGACACCAAAATGGAAACTGTGGTCGTAGCAGGATTAGTTGACATTTCTGTAGCCGTGGCTGGAACTCTCTTTCTCGGTGAAACCCTCGAACCGGTAAGAAACGCTAATGACCCCTATAAGAAAATCAATATGGGCATTCCGTTCAAAAGCAAACCGAAAGCCATCATGTTTGACTACAAGTGCCGCATATCTCCGGAACAAACACTTACCAAAGCATTAGGTTTGAGCACAAGCACCATTGAAGGACATGACGAGGCTGAAGTATATATCTATCTGCAAAAACGTTGGGAGGACGAAGATGGGAATATCTATGCCAAACGTATCGGCACCATGCGTCACCGCTTTGTCAAAGACCAGTTGGAATGGGTCAACGACTTTACCCTACCCATTCATTATGGCGACATAACCCAAAGAAGTGACTTCAAAAAATATCAAGGACTTTTCCCTGACGGCGGCCAATTCAATGCCAAAAACAAGGAAGGGAAAATGGTGCCTATTCAGGAAGTCGGTTGGGGAGACCCAGATGAAACCCCTACCCACATCATACTGATGATTACATCCGGCAGCTATCCTGCTTTCTACGGACACATAGGAAATGCTTTCTGGATTGACAATGTAAGATTTGTTTATTGACATGAAAATCATTTGCGACAATACAATTACAGCCAAGCAGGAGCAATTGCAGATACTGGAAAGCCTGGCTACCAAATGGAATCGGCAAATCACTATTGAACAAGGTGCGGTGCCCGAAGATTTATCCCTGCTCTCTGAAGCTGATTTGGCACTGATTTTTCTCATCCTGCCCAACAACAGGAAAAAAATAAGACAATATCTCGAATGTGCCCGTGAACTCCGCATGCCCTATACCTTTCTGACAGACCAGATGCAGATGCCGCAGAATGTCAAAAAAGTATTGCTCCCCATTGGTTTTTTGGAAGAAGAGGTAGGAAAAGCACAATATGCTGCCGCCTTCGGACGCTTCTGCGGCGCAGAAATCACTATTGTACAACCCAATGACTACGGTAGCCGAGCCGAAAAGAACATCCAAAAATCCATTGAACTGTTCGACAAATTCGAACTAAACTACAACATTGTCAAAGGTAAAAAAGACAGTTTCAAAATTGAACAAGAGGCCGCCTCGATGGCTTCCAACTTACAGGCCGACATCCTTATCATGTCTTCATCGCGTGATTACGGTTTGGACGATATCCTGTTCGGTCCAAAGGAACAGCACGTCATTCAGAAATCACACATACCGGTCATGCTGGTCAACCCACGCAAAGATTTGTATAGCCTCTGCGACTAACGCATAATTCTCCGCTGATTCAATGCTTTTTGATAACGGGCTGCATTGCGGTTGTGCTCTGCAAGAGTAGTGGCAAAATTGTGTTCTCCATTAAAAGTCTCCTTAGCACACATATAGATGTATTTGTGCTTGGTATAGTTCAATACAGCGTCCATAGCAGCTGCCGTCGGTATACGGATAGGTCCGGGAGGCAATCCTTTGTATTTATAAGTATTGTAGGGCGAATCTATCTGCAAATGTTTGTTGAGCACCCTTCTGATGCCAAAATCACCGACTGCAAATTTCACGGTCGGGTCAGCTTGCAGCAACATCCCTTTTCTTAGTCGGTTGATATACAAACCCGCCACTATGGGACGTTCTGATGCTTTGTTGGTCTCTTCCTCTACAATAGATGCCAAAATGGCCACCTCAACAGGAGTAAGCCCTGCCTTTTCAGCCTTGTCCAAACGTTCCTGGTTCCAAAAACGCTTGTATTCACCATAAAACTTATCCACCAATCCCCTTGCACTTACACTCCAATACATCTCATAAGTGTTGGGAATAAACAAACAAACAGCCGTTTCCGGTTTCATACCATAGGTTTCCAAAAATTTGGCATCGTTAAGTAAAGACACTATTGAAACAGAATCCACTAGCAACTGTTGCGACAACCTTCCTGCTAGTTGTTGCTTGGTGCGGATATTATTAAATGTCACCTTGACCGGTGCCTGTTCACCATTCCTCAACCGACGGATGAAATTCAAGTCCGCCTCCACAGCATCCACCCTATATCTTCCCGGCATAACATACGTAAAATCCAGTAACTTGGCATGCAACCTGAAATTATAGGGCGATTGGATGGTATAATCCGTTTTCATATAAGCCATCAGCTCATCCAATGACATACGTGTGTGCACATACAAATATGTGGGTTCACCGCTTTTGGTACAAATGTTCTTATAGAACATACGATACACTTGATCGATTCCAATGCTTAGCCCCACCAATAAAATTGCCAAAATGGTATAAAGAATGGTATATTTGATTGACTTCTTGCTTTTTGTTTTCTTCTTGCCTGTTTTCTTCTTTCCTGCCATGTAACTATTTGTTGGTAGATTGATTGTTTTGGAGTGCAAAAGTACAAATTATTCGGCAAAAATTAGGGGAAGCACTTGCACAATCGAAAGATTTTTGTACCTTTGCGCTCGCATTTAGCAACAAGGAAGTGTGGGTGAGTGGCTGAAACCACCAGTTTGCTAAACTGACGTACGGGTTTCCGTACCGGGGGTTCGAATCCCCCCGCTTCCGCAAAAGGACTTACGAACAATCGCAAGTCCTTTTTGTTTGTATATCCCTTCAACCATTATCACCATCAATCTACATTTAGGCGCAAAAAAACTAGCTGAGTCATGCTACAGAAATGCGGTATCCAGAAATATAGACAACGACATGGGAACCAAAAAACAAAGGGGCATTCCGCATGCAGGAAGCCCCCTTCGTCCGTATACCCTCAATAGTGTTACTTCTTAAACATGAAATAAACAGCCAACACCAAGAAAAGAAACGCTACCAGATGATTCCAGCGCAACGATTCATTCTTAAAGGCAAAAACAGAGAAGATAGTAAATACAGTCAGGGTTATCACCTCCTGAATCACCTTCAACTGCATCAATGAAAATGGTCCGCCATTCTCACGAAACCCTATTCTGTTGGCAGGCACTTGAAAAATGTACTCGAAAAATGCGATTCCCCAACTAATGGCAATAACAGCTATCAACGGTAGCGCATCAAACCACTTGAGTTCACGCAATTTCAGGTGGCCATACCAAGCGAGTGTCATAAAAATATTCGACACAATAAGCAACAAAATAGTATAAAGTCCTTTCATTTTTGTGGTAAATATTTTGGTTTTACATTTTCCATTGCTCTCCAAATGGTGGAGACTACATGAGGATTCTGCCGTCTTAATGTTTCAAGCAGCTGCTTCATGTCCGAACGTGTACTTTCATGCTCATAAGGACATAGCCTGATTTGTTTGCGATAGTTTCTATACCGCGCCCATTGGGCAATATCAGCCTCCGCATTCAAACATAGCGGTCGAATGATGGTGGCATCAAACTTATCCATTTTGAGCAAGGGCGGCATAGTGGCCAGCGTTCCCTGATAGACCATATTGAGTAAAAGTGTCTCCACAATGTCATCCATATGGTGTCCCATGGCTATTTTATTACAGCCCAAACGTTGAGCTGTTTCAAAGAGTGCTTTCCTCCTCTGCCAGGAACAGATAAAGCATTTTGACTTTTGTGGCTCAACCGAATCGTCAAACGAAGTAACAACGTGATGAAAGTCCACTCCGGCATTCTCACACATTTTCCGCAAATAGTCAAGATCTGACTGATAACCGATGTTCTCCACCGATATATGAGCTGCCACAACAGAAAAACGGGGAATGTATATTTTGGCCCTTTCCGCCAATAGTTCCAACAAAGCCAAGGAATCCTTACCGCCCGACAAACCCACCAAAATCTTGTCGCCATCACTAATCAGATGGTAATCGTTCAATGCCTTTCTGAAACGTTGTCTTACACGTATCTCCAAACGTTTTTGTTCGGGTGAGATGCTGTTTTCCGTCATGCTTGATTTTATCCTATTGAGCTATTGTATAAACGAAAAAATACCGACGTTGGAAATGACCTTTCCAAACGTCGGTTAATCGTTGATGCATTGTGCTATTATTCGGCAGGCTCTTCAGCCGGAGTAATCGGTTGTTCGTCAAAACCAGGAGTAGCTGTTTGAGGATTGGATTGAGTAGCCTCCTGTGCTTCTTGGATTTGTTCTTTGATAAGTGATTCACCTTTGTTTACTTCTTGTCTACCCTTCTTTGCTCCCACAGCAAAAATAGAAAGTAAGATTACAATTGCTGCCAACACCCATGTTGCTTTTTCCAGGAAATCAGTCGTTTTTCTTACACCCATAATCTGGTTTGAAGAGGAGAAACCTGAAGCCAAACCGCCACCTTTTGAGTTCTGTACTAATACAATTAGGATAAGAAGGATTGAAGCAATAACAATAAGGATAGTCAAAAATGTGTACATATTATTCTGATTATTAAGTTTTTAATTTATTTGTTTTCCATCGGATTCCCTTTATTCTCCATTACTTTTTGCAGGAACCGAATTTGGTCTGCAAAGTAAGCGCTTTTTTTTGGATTATTCAAATTTAATTGATGTAAAATTTCTATGGCATCTGCATATCGTTTTTGTTTTATACAACTTCTAACCTCCTCTTGTAGCTGAGACTGTTGGTCATTGGGTTTCTGTACTGGTGCAACAACCGGTTCTGCTTGCAGATTTTCGCGTGCCTGCTTGAGTTTCAAAGCCAATTGCTGCAACTCTCCTGTTTCATTTCCAGAATTTTTCAACTGCTCCAACATACCGAAATAATCGGCGGAATGTTTGGGCTTTCGTACTCTCACCTTTTCCACAGATGCATGTTCTTGCAGAAATTCATACATTTGTCTGGGCGAATTCACATACACAGCCGCTTTCTTCAGTTCCCGTGCATAATGTATGCTTTCCGTCTGCTTGAGTCCCTTCAAATACAGCAGCCGTATTGGGGCACAATAGGGTGCATATGAAAGTATATCGGCGAATTCCTTGATTTCATTCTCGCCTATCGCCTGTCCATTTTCCCAAAAACCGACCAATTCCTGTATATTCATCTTACCATTTGGCTACAGTATCGTTATAAATGCTTTCTGTGATTTCCTGCACCATAGTTGTAATCAATTCATCCTGAACATCAGTAAGCATCTGGTCACTACTGAAATTTTGCGAAGCAGTGTATTGCTTTTCATAGCTGTCATCAGGATTCACATTGTTGGTAAAACGCACCCTCACCGTGAGTGTAAGTTTGGTCTCAGCAGAATAGCTGTCTGCACTGATGGCCAATGGTGTCAAGGTATAACCGGTAATTTCACCTTCCAACTGCAAATCACCACCATCCTTAACCAATTGCAAACGGGTCTGCCGCACATATATATCTTTCAGTGCTTCCGTAAAAGTGGAAGCCAATGGAGGATAAACCGATTCGGCAATATTAGGAAAATCAGCCACACTGATGGTCTTTGTTTTTGTATAGTCAATAGATGCACCATTGAATTTGTAGGAAACCGTACAGCCGTTCAGTAAAAGCACAATGAGCAACTGGGTCAGTACAATCACATTCTTCATAATCACTAGCTATTTGTTGTTTTTTCTACGAGGTTGAAACAAATCATATTCCTTCAATTTCCTATAGAGCGTACGCTCCGATATGTTCAATGCAGCGGCTGTTGCATTGCGACGTCCATGGTTTTCCTCCAACACTCGTTTAATCATCTTCTTTTCCATATCCTGCAATGTTTCCCCCTCCGATGATGTTTCGTTTTCCTTATATTCCTCAGCCACCTGAACATCTGACTCTTCGGCATCATGGTTGATGGGATTGATGTGCTGCACCTGGATAGGTGCCTCATCTTTTTTCGGTGCAACGCTTACGATGGAAACCGGATGCTGCACACTCTCTGCATATTTCTTGGCCATCTGCAAGTCTTCCTGAGAAATATTGTTTTGATTGATAATGTCATATACAAGCTTTTTCAAGTCGTTCATGTCCTTCTTCATATCAAACAATACTTCATAGAGTATCTCCCTTTCTGAAGCAAAGGATTTTCCATCTTGCTGGTTTTTTCCCAACAACACGGGCATGTGTCCCATTTCATTTTCAGGCAAATATTTCCGCAAGGTATCTGCCGTAATTTCACGGTTTTTCTCAATGACAGCAATCTGCTCCGTTACATTCTTCAACTGACGGATATTACCGTTCCAATAATAATTGCACAAAAGAGTGCGTGCTTCATCCGTCAGTTGCAAAGGCGGCATTTTATATTTTTCGGCAATATCCGATGAAAATTTTCTGAACAACAAAGGAATATCCTGCTTCCTTTCCCTAAGCGGCGGCAGATTGATGGGCACCGTACACAAACGGTAATACAAGTCCTCACGAAAACGGCCTTCCGCTATAGCTTGCTGCATATTCACATTAGTAGCAGCCACTACTCTCACATTGGTCTTCTGAGGTTTGGAAGCCCCTACACGTATAAACTCACCTGACTCAAGCACACGAAGAAGCTGTGTCTGAATAGGAAGGGGCAATTCACCCACTTCATCCAAGAAGATAGTTCCCTCGTTGGCTGTTTCGAAATAACCTTTCCTTTCTCCGGCAGCACCTGTAAATGCTCCTTTTTCATGTCCGAACAATTCTGATGCAATAGTCCCTTCTGGAATAGC
The DNA here is from genome assembly GCA_017694875.1 of Candidatus Gallipaludibacter merdavium. GTDB lineage: Bacteria > Bacteroidota > Bacteroidia > Bacteroidales > Paludibacteraceae > Gallipaludibacter > Gallipaludibacter merdavium. Next base: position 11,724 of record JADIMG010000055.1, on the reverse strand, counting down.
CCCACAGTTTACGGCAATATATGGTCCGTGTTTACGTGCACTAAAATTATGGATAATCTGCGGAAAGCGCTCCTTACCCACTCCACTTTCTCCGGTAATAAGCACAGACAAGTCCGTAGGAGCCACCTGTATAGCAATATCAATTGCCCTGTTGAGCGCCTCTGAATTACCAATAATACCAAAACGTTGTTTTACACTCTGAATAGTAACTGTATCCATACTTCATTATTTTTTATCGACTTATCCGCCTATAACAAAATACAGCTCATAAAGTTCAACTTCATTATGTCATTTTGGCAGAAAGGCTGACAAAGATACAAAAAGGTAAGCGGAGAGGCAAATAAAAAACATACAGTTTTTAGATTTGACTATCCAAACCGCATTGTATCTTATCAAAAGACACAAAAATGGGTGACAATTGGTGCAAATTAATAATTATAAACCTCACCAAAGTCAAACATATCTGAACTCTGATGAGGTATAACTCAATTGCAATGCAATCAATTGATGAAAACAATCCTTACACTATTCTTTCTCCAAATACTCCTTATACAATGCTGCTATATCATCCGGCTTAATGCCCAATACTTTCATTGACTTGCACATTTCAGGCAACTCTTCCCGCAGAAACACTTCTTTTCGCAGAGCATGAATACGCTTTACCGCTCCTTTTTCCACAAAATAGCCAATTCCGCGTTTGTTGAATATAATTTGACGCCCCTGCAAATACTCGAACGTACGCACCACCGTATTGGGATTCACTTCCACCATGGCTGCATAATCACGAACAGACGGAATACGTTCCTGCTCCAAATAGACTTTCTGGAGTATTTCATCCATAATCCTATCTGCTATCTGCAAATAAATCGTCTTTGATTCCTTGAATATCATAATTTAAAACAAGTTCCTTTCCTTAACCTGCGAACGGACAAATATGCGATAGGCAAGCCACCAGTTCACAACTGCAAAGATACAATAAATTGTATAATATATCCATGTATAGACTCCATCATATACCACCATTGACATAGTTGTGGTAATGGATAAAGAATTGCCTTGTCCTCCCATTCTAAATGCTAAAAAACAAGCAGATAGAAGGCCACTGCATAGCATTGCCAAAATCAAGGTCTTTGTAAACGGATGTTTGGTGAAATAGGTTCCACCTAAAATATACAACGAATGTGTCCAAATAAACCCAATTAAGGTATACAACCAGAAATGTTCATTATAATTCACACCTGGCACTAGTTTTTCTCCGTCCAAAACATGCCACATATCCATCACTCCCCATGTATTTACCGAGAAAACTGCACCTATCAGTATCCTTGTCAATTCCGCCACCAGAAACACCACAAACAAGACAAAAGCAGTACCAAAAACCGAATAGACAACACGGCTTACAAATTTTTCAGCATGGGTGGCTGGCAACATCAGAAAATCTATCCTTTTACCCTTGCCCGACATGGGTTTAAAGATTCTGGAAGCGGAAAAACACAAGACAACAGATATGCAAAAAGATAGAAGAAGGGCACTCGCATAGCAGAACATATCAAACGGAGTCATACCATTGGGCAAACTTTCGTTATAACGGGAAACGTATGCAGCCAAACAGAACCATAGCAGCACAATAATATAGGAAGCTAAAAAGAAATAAAATATACTTCTCCAGTTTTCCGATATATCACGTTTGAGCAACAAAGCAATTCGTTCCAAACTGAATTTACTAGCAGTTGAATTCATAAGAAAATGGGTTTATGGGTGAAACACTTTTCTGATTTTTTCCTTGTCCGCCAAAACGGCATTGAACAGAAGTTCCAGTTGGAGCTGACTCTCCTCAGCATCGGTATTAAGACGGATAATACTGTTTCCTTGTGCCGACGGCTGCACATAAAGTACGTGTTCTGTTGGCACGGAAACGGCTTGCTCACCAAAATAAAGCTTGTCTGTAATGTCGGAAACCGATACATCCAATAGAATATCTGCACGTTCAATCATCAGTACATGGTCAAGCAAACGGTCAACATCCTTTACTTGATGGGTGGAAATGACGACGGTCTTCTCATCGGTCATACCCGAAGCCAACACCTTGCGGAACTGACTCTTCGACGGAATATCCAAGCCATTGGTCGGTTCGTCGAGTAAAAGAAGCGAAGTATTGGTGGCAAGGGCAAAACAGACATACACCTGCTTTTTCTGACCCATAGACAACTTGTCTAATTGGACATCTTTGGACAAACCGAATTCCTTCAGGCAGGATTCCAACAACTGTTCGCTGAAACGCGGATAAAAAACCGAATAAATACGAACAAACTGCATCAAAGTAAGACGAGGCAACGAAAACTCCTCAGGGACAATAAACATGTCGGACAAGGTAGTCAACTTGCGCTGACTGACTTCACATCCATTCATAACAACACTACCCTTCAACGGACGCAACAAACCAGACATAAGATAAAGCAAGGTTGATTTTCCTGCTCCATTTTTGCCAAGCAGTCCAACAACATTTCCCTTCGGTAGTTCTAAAGAAAAGTCTTCAAAAAGAAGCTTTTTCTTGTTGTAACCGAAAGCCAAATTCTTGATTGACATAATTGATTCACTCATGATATATGTGTATTAGTAAAATAGTACACAACAAATATATCTTCATTCACGGAGAATAGCAAAAAGGCAGTACTCAATTAACATTAAATAACAAAATAGTTGGTTAGTCCGATACAGAACAATAATCAAAAGAAACACAACACCAATATCACGCACATGATTTTCACGTAAAAGCGTACTGGGATTACCCACATTTTCATACCATAAGCGAATAAACAAACGGAGAGAGGTATTTTTCCGAAAAAATATGTACCTTTGTCCCAAACAATTCATATACCGATTGTCATGAATAAGATTTTCAAGACATTTTTTATAAGCTTGTTAGTAAGCGCAAGCACCTGCATGTTTGCCCAAGAAACTTCCGTTCAACCAACAACACTGATAGAAGAGGTTGAATATGAAATATATGAAGTACAAAAAAGTGAAGGTTGGTACAGAATCAGCAAAAAATTCAATATTTCGCAAACTGAACTGAAACAAGCCAATCCCGATAAAGTAGGTGGCCTGAAACTGGGCGATAAGCTCCGTATTCCCATCAAGCCTACGCCCAAAACCACAACAGAGAAGCCACAAGACAACTACATTCGTCACAAATTACAACCGAAAGAAACCTTGTACGGACTGAGCAAACGTTATGGAGTGAGCATAGATGAAATCGTAAAACTCAATCCGGAAACCAGCAAACGTATGGCTATTGGTACGGAACTCATCATACCGGTCATCGCACAAACGCCGGCACCTGCAACAGTAGAAAATGCGACTGCCCCGCAAAAAGTGGAAGCCGAAGAGCCATTGACCTCCGATGCAAAATCAACAAGTCAATCGCTCCCCCAACAAAATACAGAGGTCATCTCAACATTACCTGCCATTGAAACAGCATCTCAAGACAGCATACAGATGATTCCAGGAGAATTGCCGATACGGATTGCCTTTTTGCTGCCCTTCATGCTCGATACACCCACTCAAGATGCGTCTGCCGACAAGTTCATTGAGTTTTACGAAGGAGCATTGCTAGCCCTTGAAGATGCCAAGAAACAAGGAGTCAATATTGAAGTGCACGCATTTGACATCGAGAAAAACGACATTAAGGTTCAAATGATACTGAACCGTCCGGAGATGAAATTAATGGATGCCATCATTGGTCCTGCCTACCCTACACAGGTTGAATACGCATCCACTTTTGCGTTTGACAACAAAATCAACACCTTCATTCCGTTTACGTCGGAAGTTCCGGCCTTGCAAATCAACCCTTATCTCTACCAGTTCAACACTCCGGTAGAATATGAGGCAGCCTCCATCACTCGTGCTGTATTGGCTGTAAAGTCCTCTCCCACAGTGATTATGTTGAATACACCAGAAGCTACCACAGACAATTGCCTTCAATTAAAGGATATATTCAAGAGCAAGAATGTCAAAGTGAAAGAAATTACAGTTACAGCTGAAAACAAAGACAGTCTGGTCAATTATTTCCAAACCAATGGCAACTATCTGGTATTTTTCAATAATGACCGTTACAAACAAATCAGCCCATATATTGAAGTGCTGAACCGTATCAACAACTTGAACATTGAATTGATTGGTGCCTATAATTGGGTGGGATATAAAGAGGAAATCCATTTGCCTTTCTATTATGCATCTCTTTTTGTTCCCGATTCCAAACGTTGGAAACAAAAAGAATATACCCGTTCATTTGAACGCTATTTCGGTCATCCTCTATCTACTGATTTTCCCCGTTACGACATGCTTGGTTATGATATCACCAGCATGGTTCTGAATGGATTGAATCAATATGGTCCCGGTGGTTTACAGCAGGAAATGCCCAACTATCGCTATAACGGCGTACAATCATCCATCCAGTTTATTCGTAAAAATCCGATGGGAGGCTGCACCAATTCCGTGCTGACTGTACTACGCTATGCCAATGGCCGCACCACAGAAATAGAAGTCAAATGAGAAAAGTTTGGTTCGTTTGCTGCATGCTGCTGTTGGGAGGCTATGTCTCCGCCCAAGTGCCCTTGGAACATCCGGAAATGTATGTGGGTGCGCAAGGCGGCATGACGGGCAGCACAGTTCATTTTTCACCTTCTGTCAACACGGAACCATTTATGGCTTTCGGTATTATGGGGGGTGCAAAATGGCGTTACATAGCCGAGAAGCATTTCGGTCTTCAGATAGAGCTGAACTATTCGCAAAGAGGATGGAAAGAAACAAACTCCTACATACGCCAAACCGACTACATTGAACTGCCCATGATGACACATCTGTACATCGGCAACAAGGTTAGAGGCTATCTGAACATAGGCCCACAAATCTCCTATCTGATTGCGGAAAGATCCATGCATCTTCCTACAGATGCCAGCGGATACCAATACGAACAGCTGCAAAACCGCTTTGATTACGGATTGTGCGGGGGCTTGGGATTTCAGGTCAGGACTCCGGCAGGAAGCTATGAACTGGACGCCCGCTTCAACTACAGCCTGAGCAATGTGTACCATGCCAGCAAAACTGACCACTTTTCCGTTTCTAACAACATGAACATCGCAGTATGTTTTTGCTGGATGTGGCAAGTACAATAGAAATATTCTCTAAAAAGATAGTTCTGTACTATTAAGTACAAAAATCAGACAATTCCTACACATTATCGTGAACTTTTTTGTTGTATCTTTGTCTTGTAAAATAACGTATATCCAATTTTTAATACTTATATTATGAAGACAAACTATGAAATTCGTTATGCGGCTCATCCGCAAGATGCAAAAAATTATGATACGGCTCGTATCAGACGTGACTTTTTGATTGAAAAAGTCTTTGCTGCTGATGAGGTAAACATGGTTTATTCCATGTACGACAGAATGGTTGTAGGCGGCGCAATGCCTGTTCATGAAAGTCTGAAACTGGAAGCTATCGACCCGCTCAAAGCTCCCTATTTCCTCACAAGACGTGAGATCGGTATATTCAACGTTGGCGGTAAAGGCCGTGTAAAAGTAGGCACCGACACCTATGAACTGAACTATAAGGAAGCCTTGTATTTAGGCTGTGGCGACAGAGAAGTCATTTTTGAAAGTCTTGATGCACAACATCCGGCCAAATTCTACTTTAATTCCGTTACCGCTCACAAGAACTATCCAGACAAGAAAGTGACAAAGGCCGACGCTATCGTTGCTGAAATGGGTAGCCTGGAAGGTTCCAACCACCGCAACATCAACAAAATGCTGGTAAGTCAGGTTTTGCCTACCTGCCAACTGCAAATGGGTATGACAGAGCTGCAAACCGGCAGCGTATGGAACACCATGCCGGCACACGTACACAGCCGCCGCATGGAAGCCTATTTCTATTTTGAATGCCCCGACGACCAGGCCATCTGCCACTTTATGGGTGAAGTGGACGAAACCCGCCACGTATGGATGAAGAACGAACAGGCCGTTTTATCTCCTGAATGGTCCATTCACAGCGCAGCAGCTACACACAACTATACATTCATCTGGGGTATGGGTGGAGAAAACCAGGACTATGGTGACCAGGATTTTTCTCTCATTACTGACTTGAAATAATAACTATCAACTTTAAAAACATAAATATTATGGTAAACTTTTCATTGGAAGGTAAAGTAGCCCTCGTAACAGGCGCTTCTTACGGAATCGGATTTGCATTGGCTACCGCCTTTGCAGAAGCTGGTGCAAAAATAGTATTTAACGACATCAAACAAGAATTGGTGGACAAAGGTCTGGCAGCCTACAAGGAAAAAGGAATTGAGGCACGCGGCTATGTTTGCGACGTAACCAGTGAAGAACAAGTGCAAGCCTTGGTGGCACAAATCGAAAAGGAAATAGGCACTATCGACATATTGGTCAACAACGCCGGTATCATCAAACGTATTCCTATGTGCGAAATGAAGGCTTCAGAATTCCGTCAGGTAATCGACGTTGACCTGAACGCACCTTTCATCGTATCAAAAGCCGTTATTCCTAGCATGATTAAGAAAGGTCACGGAAAAATCATCAACATCTGCTCTATGATGTCAGAATTGGGCCGTGAAACGGTTTCTGCCTACGCTGCTGCAAAAGGTGGTCTGAAAATGTTGACCCGCAACATTGCTTCTGAATATGGAGAATACAACATCCAATGCAATGGTATTGGACCGGGCTATATTGCCACTCCTCAAACTGCTCCATTGCGCGAACGCCAAGCTGATGGTTCACGCCATCCGTTTGATTCATTCATCGTAGCCAAAACTCCTGCTGCCCGCTGGGGAACACCGGAAGACTTGATGGGACCAGCCGTATTCCTGGCATCAGACGCTTCCAACTTTGTTAACGGACACATTTTGTATGTGGACGGAGGTATCTTGGCATATATCGGAAAACAACCACAATAATCCATAGATGCGATGAAAAAAACTGTAATCAGTATATTCGCTGTACTTTCTCTTGTTGCCTGCAACAAGGGAGTACAGCTTGAAGTAAGCAATTCACTTCCTATTGACAGGAATGAGGAATTGGTGGAAATTAGTGTTGCCCAACTCAATTACAATCCCGAAGAATCACACATTCTAGTGGACGCTGACGGCAAGGAAATCAACTATCAGATTATGCACTACGGACAAAACGTAGCGCAAAGCATTGTTTTCCAAGCTTCCGTTTCTGCCAACAGCTCTGCTGTATATACATGGAAGAAGGGAACCCCCAAAACATTCAAAGCCAAAACTTTTGCCCGCTACGTACCGGAAAGAAAAGACGACTTTGCATGGGAAAACGACAAATGCGCCTACAGAATGTACGGTCCTGCATTGGCCGACGAGAACCCTTCCAACGGTGTTGATATTTGGTTGAAACGCACTCCTGAACTGGTGGTTGATACCTTCTATCACAATGAATTGCAATTGGGCCAGTCATACCATGTGGACCACGGAAAAGGTCTTGATTGCTACAAAGTAGGTAACAAACTGGGTGCAGGCGGTATTGCCCCCCTAGCCTATGACACTCTTTGGGTAGGTAAGCATTACGACCGGCAAGAAGTGATTGAAACAGGCGGACTGCGTAGCGTCTTCGCATTGGAATACGACTCTGTACGCGTTGGAAATGCCTATTTCACGCAACGCATTGTCATTACTGCCGATGCAGGTTCACAAGTCAACAAAGCAGAAGTAAGCTATGTCGGACCGACCACAGTCAACATGAAATTGGCTGCCGGAATCTGGTTGCACAGCAATATAGACAACTACAGACAGGATTTCAAGAACAAATGGATTGCCTATGCTGAAAATGCCGTTTCTGACGCAGGCGTACCTGTTGGAAGAAACTATATTGCCGCTATTGTTCCTGATATGACCGGTGCGGAAATCAAGGACGAAACATTATTGGCATACGCTCCTTATACCGTAGGTGAAAAGTTCACGTACTATTTTGGAGGCGGATGGAGCCAATGGGGTTATCCTACCGATGAAGATTGGTTCGCTGCAACCAACCAAACAGCACTTCGCCTGCAATCTCCATTAACGGTTAGTGTTGTCAACCAGTAAGCAAAACTACTATTATAAAAAGAAAAGTTGTAATGAATCATTACAACTTTTCTTTTTATCTGAATAAGGAAAATCTACTTCTCACGACGTTCCTTCAATTTCAATTCCCATTTCCACGCGCTCTTCAACGTATCTTCCACTGAACTTTGCGCTTTCCATCCCAATTCCTTGTTGGCACGTGCAGGATTAGCCCAAACCTGTTCAATGTCTCCCTCACGACGCCCTACAATCTTATAGGGAACTTTCACCTTATTGACTTTCTGGAAAATATCCAACAACTCCAAAACAGAAAGACCACGTCCTGTACCCAAATTGAATATCTCAACATCGCTTTTCTGTTTTTTCTGCAACATACGCTGCACAGCTATCACATGTGCCTTTGCCAAATCAACCACGTTAATGTAATCCCTGATACACGAACCGTCAGGTGTGTTGTAATCATTGCCAAATACTTTCAGTTCACTTCTCAAGCCGATAGCCGTCTGCGTAATATATGGCAAAAGATTATTGGGCACGCCATTGGGCAATTCACCTATCTCAGCAGAAGGATGGGCACCAATCGGATTGAAATAACGCAACAGAATCGCCGACAAGGCATGATTGGCATTGATAGTATCCGTAATGATATCTTCTGCTATCTTTTTCGTATTGCCGTAAGGCGACAGAGCTTTCTTAATAGGAGCATCCTCTGTTACAGGCAACACATCCGGCTGGCCGTACACTGTACAGGATGAAGAAAAGACGATATTCTCAATCTTATGTTTCGGCATCAGCTCCAGTAGGTTAATCAGCGAAACCAGATTGTTACGGTAATATTCCAATGGATGGCTAACCGACTCACCGACAGCCTTCAAAGCCGCGAAATGGATAATTGCCTTTATACCTGGATATTTCTCTATAGTCCGGTCAAGATTTACATACTCCGTGCAATCCACGTTTTCAAAAATAGGTCGCACACCTGTTATCTTTTCAATACCGCAAAGTACGTCCACATTGGAATTCACCAGGTTATCGACAATGATTACTTCGAACCCACTTTGTTGCAACTCAACTACTGTATGAGAACCGATATATCCCGTTCCACCGGTAACCAAAATTCTATCCATATACCTTCGTTTTGTTAAACCGACAATTAAGTGCGCTTAAAATAATTTCTCAGGATATACACCCTTCCTAACCAGTTCATTGATTTTCATGACCACTTGCGGACGATCTTCCGCATAGGTCACTCCAAACCAGCTTGCTGTCGTATCCAGCACCTTACAGGTTACCTTTCCTTCTGCAATCAACGTATTGACAGCCGTAGGAATGTAATATTCTGATTTAAGATCTTCTGAATGTTCTTTCAGGAAAGTGTGGAATATTTCTTCCGAATAAGTGAAATAATCCGGTGTGAATCCCCACATATTCATGGAAACCAAGGTATTGAACGGCAATATCACATCTTTACCGTTCTCGTCAGTATAGACAATCTTTCCTCCCTGGTCTTCAATATGTGTTCTTTCCGTGATATTGGTAAGATAGCCTTCCGCATTATATTCACACACACCTCTGCTCACGGCTCCACTTTCCGACAAGGTGTTTCCCACTCTATAACCCACCATACAATATTGGTTTTGCTTGCCCTGCACACTGTTCAGGAAATCCGCCAATACTTCAAAAGATTCTTTTCCATAAAAATCATCTGCATTGATAACAGCAAATGGTTCATGAATCATATCTTTCCCCATTAAAACAGCATGGTTAGTTCCCCAAGGTTTTTCCCTTTTGGGATTGATAGGATAATTACCCGGAATCTTATCGATAGACTGAAAACATATTTCGCAAGGAATCTTGTCTTTAAACTTGCTCAATACTACTTTTTCAAAATCATCCACAAAGGATTCTCTGATAACAAAGACAACCTTACCGAATCCGGCACGAATGGCATCATAAATAGAATAATCCATAATCGTTTCTCCACTCGGTCCTAAGCCGTCCAACTGTTTCAGTCCTCCATATCTGCTACCCATTCCGGCAGCCAGCACAAATAAAGTAGGTTTACTCATATATGTATAATTTTTGCAAGCGCAAAGATACATAATTTTTAGATATTGCCCTGCAAGAAAAAAAGTAATTTATCACGAAAATATTTTTGGGAAATCACTTGGTTTTTCAAATAAAAGTAGTATCTTTGCAGCCGCAATTGAGAAACATCAAGCGCATGACTTCGTAGCTCAGTTGGTAGAGCAACTGACTCTTAATCAGTGGGTCGAGGGTTCGAGCCCCTCCGAGGTCACAAATATAACACTTAGATAAAAATGTAAGTGTTTTTTTGTATCCGTATATTTACACACCCTGCCCAACATATATTCTTATTCATCCACAACACTCCCCCCCCCATCTTATAATCACAAGAAAATAACAAACAAATCAAGAACATCTCTACAATTAGTGACAGCACAAACACAACTATATAGATTATTATGCTCATGACTTACTATACTCATATTTAAAGACACAGTGTTTTACATACGTTTCTACAAGCAAACCACACAAAACCTAAAAATAAAAAAGGATGAAGTTGCTGAAAATCAGCAACTTCATCCCCTGTACCCAGAGCCGGGATCGAACCGGCATGGAAGTGAATCCACTGGTGTTTGAGACCAGCGCGTCTACCAATTCCGCCATCTGGGCATTGCGAGTGCAAAAGTAGTATTATTTTTTGGACTATGCAAATGGATTCTACCTGCAGGTATCTATTTTTCTACCTTTTCTCACAAAAGAAACAAGAGTTCATAATGGAAAATTACAAGAAATTCCCCATAAATGTCTCTCAAGAGATATTTCATATTAAATTTTTTGTGCAAGGTAGAATCCATAACTGTAATAATCTTTATATTGCATATAAAAATTCACCTCCTGCCTATCTCTTTCTACAATCATCTTAGCCATCTCATCCTGCCTAAAATCTTCCATAAAATCCTTATGGGCATCCAACAGAGGATTGTAATAATTGTCAAGCCAGCATTCATCCGAAAGAATAAAATGTCCAAGCACTTTATAGCCAGCTTCTTCCAACACTTTAATCTTTCCTGCTATTGTATCCATTTCAGAATATTCTCCATTCCAGAAATCTTCCAATTCTTTCGGACGATTGTTTGTTGTCCATGACAATTCTGAAACGGCTAATATTCCACCCGGTTTTAAAAATTCTTTCCAATAGCTTATTCCATTCTTAAAACCAATATTGTACACAGCTCCTTCTGACCAGATAATATCAAATTCATTCTTCTTAAAAGGAAGTTTATCCATAGATGCCGATAAGGTCCTTATTTGAGCAGTCAACATTTCACCCCTTTGTCTCTCATTCAGCTCTTCAAGAAACTCTTCAAACAAATCTACAGCAATAATTTCTCCTTTCAGAGATTTTGCCAAAGTTAGAGTTTGTCCACCCGTACCACAACCTATATCTGCTACTTTATAAAACCTTTCATTATTATTGCTGTCCGATAAACTCGATTAAATATAAAAACAGTACAGCTCGAGCATTGTGTATCCAGTGGTCGAGTTTTATTTTGTCGATCCAAGCCCCGTCAAAATATGGACAGTTGACAATCCTCTTT
>JADIMG010000054.1 GCA_017694875.1 Candidatus Gallipaludibacter merdavium | reverse complement strand
CATCTTTATAGGGATGCAAGCATACGTTATCCCGATTGATGACCAGAGTGGCATCCTGTTCGTAGGTTCCTTCGCGAAGGATAATTTCAGCCTGTTGTTTTTCATCGGTATCTTGAATACGTTCAAGGGCAGCACGAATGCTTCGCAAAGGCTGTTTCAAAGTCCCGGAAGCGTGGTCATTTCCTTTGGGAGAAACATAAATGACTATATGCAGACTTTGACGTAAAGTCTGACAAGCCTTTATATCTGCGCCCAAACACAAACAAATAACAAGCAATATATAAGCACTTAATCTAAGACTATTCATAATTAAGTAAATCATAAGAATTAATTGATACTATGTTACAGTCATGATGTTACAATGGCATAGTAGCCATGTGGAGGCATAACAGTCTACTTCTTGCATTCCTCCTTCCATATTTTTTCAACTTCTTCTGCCAAAGCTTGCTGCCTGTTGTACTTCAAGGGATGCTCCAGCGTGAAGTCGTGGCTGACTACCCAGGTAAACACGCCACTCCACCCCTTGGCCTTGGCCGTCTTCACAATATCTCTGACATCATCCGTAGTCCACACGGCATGTTCACCTCCTACCACCCGGTCTGTATAGGCTGACTTGCCGTACTTTTCATATAATTGGTTATAGTTTAATGTGCCCTTTCCTTGTATTTTTTTCCCTTTTTTAGCTTCGGGAAGCATGAAAGAGTAATAGCCTATACCGCAAAGCATCTTGACCTTCCTGTCATCCGTAAATTCCTGTGGATAAGCTTTCTCCCAGACATTCATTTTCTTATATTTGACATTCACATCCATTTGTTTCGTTTTGGGATTGTAGCCTAAGTATTGCATGACATTGATGTAATCCACCATTTCCTGGTCAATAATATCTTCCCATTTCATATATCTGGCTTCATGATTATTATTGATGCCGGCTTCCTCGGGCGTGCAATTGTCCAAATAACTGTTGCCTACTGTGGGTTCTATAGCACACACCGAAACTTTCATGCCCAGACGTTTACTTTCCTGCATCAACTCGCGATACCCTTGTGCCTGACGAGGTGTAGGAGGAAATTCCCAATCAAAGTCTATGCCCGTACATCCAAATTCACGAGCCAGCTTATTCAGTCGTTTTGCATACGCCATCGTCATGTCATGGTCTTCAACCACCACTCCTATGCTGCCACCCGTAATCCAACTGTAAGCCGTCTGGCAAATCCAAATGTTGATGCCTTTCTTCTTAAAATATTTAACAACCTTCTTAAGTACTTTTTTTGAGCACAATTGGTCGCGATGACGTTGTTCATTGATAGAATCCCCTTTGTAATCAATTCCTTCGAACACAGCAGGCCATTCTTCCTTATTCCATGCTGTAATAATGCTTCCATCTTTTCCGGTCAGGAACACACCGCCTATAAGCGACACATCCGAAATGCCATTCCAATTATACCGGTCCAGCATATCATTCACTTCAGCAGGCTTCAAGTTGTGCATATTCAAAGCAGGTAACCAAACGTAAGCCAAGCTAATGAAATCTTTTTCTTTTGCTTTTTGCTTGGCTGATACAGGAGCGACGCCCCAATAAGCCATATTGGTCAATAATAAGATGATAGTCAAAATATGTTTCATACTTACTTAATGCTTGTTGTTGTAAATGCAAGGAAAGAGCAGCCTATCCTGTTCACTTTCCTTGCAAGAAATACTTAATTAATTTTCCACATCACCAATTTTTAAATTATCAATGCGATAAGCATGTCCTCCTCCTACATAACGGAAAGCCAGGTAAACTCTTTCCTCATCGGCGAAAGGAGTATCCCCCAAGTTAATTTCTACACGGGTGTTAGGCAAGGATATGGCAGGGCTTTCTGCATGATTTGTCAAATCTTGTATGACTGTCCAAGTGGCAGATAATGCATCACCTTCATAATCCGTAGAACCTACCAATTCGAATACATCACCTTCCAAAGCTGGATTCCTGTTGCCTGCTCCCCAAATATAAGAGAGGGTTTTATTCTGCATCGCTTTGATATTGAACACTGGCCAAATGGCATATCCTTCAGCCTGCGAACTTGTACTTCCATTAATCAGCATGCCTTGCGCAACATTATTAAATTGCTTGAATAATAATGTTCCCTCGGGATTGCTTTGGAAGGTCCATCCCTCTCCAGTGTAAGGTTGCCCCGTAGTAGTAGAAATTTGAAAGTCATCAGCAAAACCGGTAATGGCCGGCACTGGATGGCCTTGTGTAATGCGAATGCTATAAGTATTATTCGGGTCTTCTGTATTGGTGAAGGTTAGTTCGGCTTCCCTGTCTTCTGTACCCATGTTGGGTTCCACAATCACATTCATCATTACATCGGTCAATATCTCCGAATCAGCTATCGAGGTCGGATCTGTTTGAATCCAGTTTTCGCCACCAGAAATATAGTTGACATGAAAGTCTACTCCATAGTTATACAAAATGTTCAGTGTGAAACTCGTACCTTTATAGAAGACTTCCCTGTCACCTAACGGAGTAACCTCCAATGCAGGTAATGTATTAATAGGTTGTACAACTCGCAAAGAGTCTGTGATAGGGTTCTTGAAATAAGAAACCACTCTTATGCGGCACGAACGCTCTTCGCTTCCCCGGTTGGCATCCACTGTTACAACGGCCGTATCCCGTCCGTTATAAATCGGACTATCGAAATGACACCAAGAGGCATCAGTGGTAAGCGACCACGTGGAAGAAGCATTTACTATGACATGGAAGGAAGATTCCGTACCTATATTCAACTCATGGTCTGTTTCCAGATAGAGATATTGTTCTGGTATAAACTCTTTCGGAATCTGAGTATCATCTTGACATCCACAAAACATGCTTGCAAACAAACAGACTGCTAAACATGTATATACAATCTTATTATTCATAACTTTAACTTTAAATTTAAGTATTAATATCCAATGGCAGGCTCATTGGCAATAAGTGGCCAACCAGGATTTTGATAAATAACAGAAGTTTCCGGATCATTCGGGTTTGATGCGGTCAATAAGAACTGACGTGATGCAATGGGTTCCAAATAATTGGCCTCACACCAAGTATAACCGTTAAACAGTAAATTGTTTGAATTTACAATTTGGTAAATTCTCAAATACGTTGTTCCGCTGATTTCCGGGCTAGAGACATTAGCAACAGAATTAGGTGTACCAGTAGGTATCAGTTTACCTTCGTACATTTTTTCAATTTCACCTCCCCATAGGTTAAAACCTTCAATCTGATAGTTCTTAACCTTATCCAACGCACGCCAACGCTTTAAATCATTCATCCGGAACCCTTCACTCATTAATTCTACACGACGTTCACGCCTAATGTTGAACAACGTCGGGTCGACTAATTGACTACCCGAATATTTGGCCCAATCATCTTCTTTGGATAAATCTGTAGCGTTAATGGTTGCCATAAAATCATCTGAGACTTTGGCTCGTTGTCTGATTTGCCGCCAATAAGACATAGCCTTAGCATCTAATCTTCCATCCAGTTCATAAGCAGCTTCTATATAGTTAAGATAGGCCTCAACGGCTCTAAAAATAATACAACCATAACTGCATACTCTACCAGAAAAGGACGGCAATTGGTCAGGATCATACGTCATCGTTTTTCGGGGAGCATATCCTGTAGGACATCTTTCCGCAACAGGATCAAGAATAGCTGGAGCATTGAACGGTTGCCCTACTCGATTGGTCGCTGATAAAAATAGAGTGTCAGAAGGGGCTGCTACAAATAATTGCAATCGCAAATCCCTATCCTTCTTCACATTCTCTAAAGTTATATCACCAGCATAGCCTGAGTTGGAGGCATAGATAGGCAAACCATTTTGCATAAGGAAAGCATCCACCATGCTACGTGTATATCCCATATTACCACCTCCTTGTGCCAAATAGACTCCAGCAGAATGTCCGACACCTAATGAAACATCATAATCACGCCACATAAGTACCTCATCTATTGGCTCCATATCCACAGCCGAAAACATCTCAAAATATGGATTCCAACCATATGGTTCTCCATCTACAGGATTCGTAGTATCGGTACTGGTAGTTAAAGCTACGGCATCTGCTACTTGTTCGGCTGCATTTTTAGCTTCGCTCAAGAAGAAGTTTATTTCGGAATCAATATCTATGCTGAAATCTCTATTGTATTCCTTTTCTGCCCCAGGCCATCCCGGTCCACCCGGCACCCTAGCTGTACCTTTATGGTATTTCAGCCAAGTTCCTTCAAACAGTGCAACACGTGACTTGAATAACAATGCGACCTTTTTACTCAACCGATTTTTCCCGTTAGGACTGGTTTCCAACATCATGGAAGCTGCTCGGTCCAAATCCTGCAAAATAAAACGAGCCACTTCATTTCGCGGACGACGAATACTTATTTTCGTCAGTTCTTCCGCATTATCAGGTGGTGTTTCTGTTAAAATGGGGAAGTCGCCCACAGAAACAAGTTTGCTGAAGTAATTATAGGCACGCATGAAATACATCTCTCCGATATAGTGTCGAATATTTGATTCATCGCCTGTTATAGCTCCAGCCTCATACTTAGGAAGAACTTGTTCAAAGAAATAATTGGCTTTACGTATGTTGCTAAAATCCCAAACGCCTCCAGTTTCAGGAACTCTTTTTTCGCCCGGAACCCATGTACCTGTGCTCCCGTCACTTGCAGCCTGGTTATCTGTTCCATTATCGCTGGTTATCGTGCCGATATTGAAAGAGGAAGTACTGAAAGTCGAAAAGTTATAGCAACCGAGCGAATAAGCCGCCAGCTCACTTTCGTCTGAAAAATAGATTTCCGGAGTGATGGACGACAATGGTTCTCTATCCAAGAAATCATTACAAGATGTCAGGGCGAACAGGCTTGCTCCACAAAACACAGTCGCCAATATGGAATACTTTTGTATCATAGCTAATTTTACATATTAATATTTACACCAAAAGAAATTACTTTAGACAAGGGATAAGTCTTTCCTGATCCCCAACTATTCATACTACCCAAACCCTCTGGATCGAACATGCTTGCCAATTTAGTTCCTGTCCACAAATTATCGCCAGAGATATAAATGCGGCATTTGTTTATATGAATTTTGCTAAGCCACCGCTGGGGCAAGCTATAACCTATCTGAACATTTTTCAGGCGGATATAAGCTGCGTTTTGCAGATAACGGGTTTGAGCCTGCTGATTTTTAGAAGTTGAAATGTCCGGTTTCGGATAATAAGCATCCAAATTAGCTCCCATAGGATGTCCTTCCGGACGCCAATAATCCCAATGTTCTTTTAATGCTGTAGTCTGGTACAGATTATTTACCACACCCCAGAACATTGCACCTTGCTGGCCCGCAGATGGCATGAAATCACGTTTCCCAACTCCTTGGAAAAAGACAGAAATATCAAATCCGGCATATGAAGCATCCAGAATAAATCCATAGTTGAATCTTGGCGTAGAATTGCCAATAATAGTGCGGTCACCATGATCGCTCAATATATTTTGGCCGGCATCAACCTTTCCGTCACCATTAATATCTGCATACATAATGTCACCTGCCCCCCATTTATTACCAATGGCATTCTGCCCGCCATTGGGCAACGAAGCCAAATGTTCTTGCATTTCTTCTTCTGTCCTGGCTATTCCAACAGTGGTATACCCCCAGATTTCACCGTTCATTTTGCCAACATACCAGTCACCGATGGCACCTGTTGTATTGGGATAGCGCAGTATCTTTTGTTTTGCGTCAGACAAATTGAACTTGATGCCGTAATCTACTTTTCCTATGCGGTCTCTCCACTGAACATCAAAATCAAATCCGACCGACTCCATATCGGCATTGTTGGTTCTCGGCACAGCAATACCTAAGATTCCAGGAAGCTGAGGTGCCGGACCCACCATATCCAGGGTCTTACGTTTAAAGTACTCAATGGTACCGGTCAGCCGATTAGAAAAGAGTCCGAAATCAAGTCCTATATTAAATGAGCGAACCCGTTCCCAAGTCAGTTCTGTACTGATTAACGCCGGGATGTTGGCCGTGGTAGAAAGAGCACCATCCAACAACCATTGACCGGTACCGATACTCAAAGGCATCGTCTGATAAAAAGGATAGAGTGAAGACGTATTTTGATTTCCCAATTCTCCCCACGAAGCTTTAAACTTGAACATGTTTACCCATTGCTCCAATGGTTTCCAAAAATCTTCACGTGCCACGTTCCATCCAACAGAAAAAGAAGGGAAGAAGTTCCACCTTTTATTCCTGAGAAAACGAGATGTCCCGTCATAACGTCCATTAAGTTCCAACAGATAACGTTCTTTATAATTATAGTTGATTCGTCCGAAGAAACCGGCCGTAGCCCAGTCGGTATACCCGCCTGTAGCGACATCCTCGGAAATAGCTGTATTGAGGGTAGGCACATCACTTGAAATAATACCATCACGACGTCCACTCAAATTACGGTAGTTGTTTTCTTCGGCATTAAATCCGGCCATTACTTTCAAGAAATGATCGCCAAACTGGTGTACATAATCACTGTAAATATTGACGTTGTAAAAATCTGTTTTAGCAGCGGTTTCTGTCACGCGGGATTGTCCAGCCAACAAAGTATTATTGGACGGAATAGCATAAGGTTGTCCGTAAGCATCGTGAGCTTCAAGAGCTTCAATATCCGTGTGAGAGAAGTTCGTGTTTATCCTTACATTACCCTGTAAGTGGATGTTCCATCCCTTCAATGGAGTTATATCAACGGACAATTGATTTATGAACAGATTAATATCTTCTTTTTGACGGCCTCCATCTTGTAAATGGATGATTTGGCTTTGCTGAATTGGATAGCCGTTGGGGTCTATAGCCGGATAATTAGGCCATCTTCTCAGAATCTCGTGGAAGAATAGTCCGTTCAGGTAAGATGGCGCGTCATAAGCTGTTTTAAACCACTTTGTGTTATAGGAAAAACTGATATACTTATTGAGATGACCAGTAATCTTTCCGTTCAGTGTATAGCGATAATAAGAATCGTCGGCGTAGCGGAGCAGACCCTCTTGATCCATAAAATTACCGGAAACGTAGTAATTCAGCTTATCAGTGCCACCGCTTACCGAAATACTGTGTTCTTGTGAAAGGGCCCAATCCTTATAGTGCAGTTTGTACCAGTCTGTGTTAGCATTGGCACCGTTAAAACTGTAAGTTCCATTCTCTGTGATGGGAACTATCAGCCCTACTTCGCCCCGATTACGGGCAGCAATGTTGTCTATCACTTCCTGACCGAATTGTGCTGCTTGACCTGCATTTAGTTTGGCATCGTTCAGATAGTGTACAAATCTGTAAGAATCCATTGTCTCTGGTGTATTCACCGGACTGTTCCAACGGAAATTATTGGAGTAGCTGATAGAAGCCTTTCCAGTCTTTCCTTTTTTGGTGGTAATCAAAATAACACCAAAAGGTGCACGAGATCCGTAAACAGAGGAAGAAGCGGCATCTTTCAATACAGAAATGCTTTCGATATCTTGTGGATTGAGCAGGTTCATATTGCCTTCTACACCATCAATCAGAACCAATGGAGAAGCAGTAGAGCCTGTTCCTATCGTTCCAGCACCACGGATATTGATGGAAGGGGTACTGTTCAACATACCACCGTTTGCACCAACAGTGATATTCATACCCGGAACTACGCCTTGTAAAGCCTGCGCTACATTCTGTACAGGACGGGCTTCGAAAGCTTTTTCGTTCACCAAGCTCACCGAACCTGTCAGATTAACTTTCTTTTGGGTGCCAAAACCTACCACCACCACTTCATCCAGCATTTCCGTATTCTCCTGCAGACGGATAGTCATGGGCTTATTGAGTTGCACATTGATATCTTTCGTCAGATAACCGATGTACGAAATCTCAAGTACGCTGGATTCGGAAGATACGGTCAGCACGAAATTGCCGTCAATGTCTGTCGTGGTGCCATTGCTGGAGCCTTTCTCCAGGATGGAGGCTCCAATCAGAGCTTCTCCTTTTTCGTCTACCACCTTTCCTGTGACTTTGTGTTTCCCCGTTTGTTGAGATTGTTGCACAGCATCTTCATGGGTTGTCAGTATGATTTTCGTCTTGTCTACGACCTTATAGGATACGTCTGTCCCTTCGAAGATTTGGTCGAGTATGTCGAAAACGTTGTCATTGCCTGATTCTACGCTGACCCGACGGTCCAGGTCAATGAGCGTATTGTCGTAGAAAAAACCAAAACCCGATTGCGATTCTATTTCTTGCAACACTTCCTTGACGGTCTGGTTCTGGGCGGTGATGTGTACATCGGTTGTCTGGGCATGGCTGTTGGCTGCATGAGCGATGCCTAATGAACAGACTAGCAGTAAAACGGTTAGCTTCATGGCTCGTGGCATTTTTTGGTGGATACGCAAAGTGTGTATCCAAAGTTGTTGGATACTAAAATTGTTTTTCATACTTTTGTAGTGACAATTTAATTGTTGTAATTGGGTTGATTCTTCTCCTGTCGGCAAACAGGAGGTGGTAATTGACCGTTTGTCATACGGGAGAATACGGCAATATTTTCCCGTATTTTTTGTTTTTAAGGCGATGCTCTTTCCATGGCGAGAGGTGTTTTTTAAGTGATTAATAGATTTCGATATGTGTCTTTTGCTGGGCTATATCCTTCCCGTCCACGTAGCACCAGCGGATGTGAGAAGAGAGCTTGAAGTACTCCAGTATGCGCTCCAAACGCTGGTTGGTGAAGGTGCCCGTAAAAGCATTTTTCAGTGACGGGTTCTTTAAGATGAATTTTACGCCGTAGCGTTTCTCCAAGATGCGCAGGGCCTCGGGCAAGGGAGTGTTGTCGAACACGACTCTTCCGTCCTTCCACGAGGTTTCCACTTTGCCGTCGGTCGGATAGAGATGTGCTTCTTCATCTGCGGGGTCATATACCAGTTTCTCGCCTGGCGAAAGTTCCTGCCGTTGTTTCTCCGGATTCTGACCATAGACAAAATATACTTTCCCTTCCATCAAGGTCGTAGTGATGTGGTCATCGGTTTCATATGCTTCGACGTTGAAGGTAGTACCTGTTACCTCGATTTGTGTCTGTCGGGGAGTGCATACGATAAAGCGCCTGCCCTTTTCTTTCTTTACTTCAAAGTAGGCTTCTCCTTCCAGTTCCACTGTCCGTTCTCTCCCCCTGGAGAAAGAAGCAGGATAGCGCAGGGAGGTTTCTGAATTCAGATAGACAATGGTACTGTCCGGCAAGACAATGGAACCGGTCATGCCGGGGTTGGTCCGGGCTTCCAGCATGGGTATCGCCGCATGGCGGTTGGCATAATACTCCACCAGAAAGGCGGCAAGCAACGGAAGGCACAATCCTGCGGCAATGCGTTGTGCCCATTTCCACCAACCGGATTTTCTCTCGCCGTGCATCCGCTTCCGGGTTTTGGCAAAAGCCTTCTCGGGGTCTACCTGTTGCAAGACGCGTGCTGTGTCGGTTGCCAGATAGAGCATCTCCATCTGGCGCACAATGCGGCGGTTTTCTTCAGAAGCTTGCATGAAGGCTTTGACCTGTTTCTGTTCTTCAGGTGTGGCCGAGCCTTCGCAATAGCGTGGCAGCAAAGATGCTATGTCATTTTCTTGGTAATCCATTTCCTCATTCTTTTAAGTCTTCTGTAGTAATGTCGTTTCAGACATGGAGGATTCCTAATCGAAAAACGTTACTTTTTGTTAAGAATAAGACAAATCCGAGAAAGAATATGCCAACGGCCAAAGATAAGCATACAAGTAGCCACCCTATATTTAGTTTATATCCCCCGGATTTGATACCTTTGCCACCCGATTCGCTAACCAGCACCTATTAAGTAAGTCGGAGGAATTAAATGATAATTTATCGGTGTGATTCTTTAGACGCAGATGACGCTGATGACGCAGATTCATTTTCTTTATTGACTGATTATCCGTTATCAAAGATTATAGATCAGCGGCATCAGCGTCATCTGCGTCTAAAGAATTAAATTCCTATTTA
>JADIMG010000007.1 GCA_017694875.1 Candidatus Gallipaludibacter merdavium | reverse complement strand
TCACATCATTACGATATTGTGATGGGTCCGATAGCTGATGACGGGGTAGCTTACCTTTTAAGCCGTTACGAAGAAGGTTTCTGTACTCTGGAGGAATTGGCAAAGGAATTGGAATACAAACAATTGAACAGACAATTCTTTTTCGGGACTTTACGAAGCATTAACTTATTGGAAAGAATATGATGACACCAATCCAACAGGACTATCTGATTTCACACATAGTCGATAAGATAACAGATTTTTTGATTGCGGATTTTCAATTAGACATACCTTCCGCACTGAACATAGTCTATACATCTGATACGTTCAGAGTACTTTCTGACAAAGAAACTGGCTTATACAGCCAAAGCCCTTCCTATATATATGAATGGCTTAAAAGAGAATTTCTGACGGGGAAATTGGACGGTGCTGCCGATGGGCATTAACAATGCGTCATCTAATTAATGTAAAAAACGAGATTGCACCAAAAAATAGGAATCTACTTTCACTTTGATAGATGTAAATAAATTATCTCCACTTACAGTAAAAAAGAAGACTATATTCATCAAAACGCATTCTCGAATGTAAGCAGTCACGTTGAATCGTATATTTCGTGATATATAATGTACATATGGATTTATACATCTTGCACCGTTTCTGTAGAGGCATGACATCCACGATATGCATCAATAAATGCCGTAAGAAATATAGAAAGGTCGTATCAATCTCTGTTCTGAGTAATGATACGACCTTTTGTTTTTAGAGCGTTAAATATCAAATTAAAAATTCCTATTTCAGAATTGAGTTTTATCTATCTCTTTCTTATAATTGCTATTTAAGTTAACTTAATCATTTAATCAGCCAAATTGGGATTATTGATAATCTCATTTTCTGGAATACTGAATGTCAAACGCGTATCTGTATAATCATAAGTTTGCCCAGGAAGCATCGCATCTTCGGTACAACGTGTGACTGATTTTTGGAAGCGTTTCAAGGTCAACAGTCCACGACCTTCTGCCCATAATTCCAAACGCCAATTGAAATAAATTTCATCCAACAACTCAGATTGGCTCATATTAGTCAAAGTCTCAGCCGTTTCCACATCACGCTCATTCAAGAGTGATTTTAATGATGCTTTTGCCGCAGGAAGATTATTATTCCGCGTATTGGCTTCTGCATTGATCAAGTACATTTCTTCCACACGCATGTAAACTTCGTCATCATACCATTCACGATTCCCCATGATGCGTTTACTGTCATAGAATTTCCACCATGTAGTCAATTCCAATTGATTGCCATCCTCATCATATTCAGTGAACCATTTCTTACGCTCGTCTGATTCAGGAATAGAATTATACAAGTTGGTGTCAATCAGTTTTTCACCGCCAGCATAAGCATAGCTATAAGTGAATAAGTCTACGTGTCCCCAAAAAGTAGGCAATGCAGGTGAGTTGCTTACAGTAAGGTCAATGGCCCACATCCAAGAAGGAATGGTGACAGAATTGAAACCGGAATTGATGATTTCATTTTTCGACATTAAAGGATATTCTCCAGAATCTATGACTTCTTGCGAAATCTTGGCAGCATTGGCATAATCTCCCATAGTCAAATAAACATACGCCAAAATACCTTTGGCTACATTAGCATCAATTTGGTCTTTCTGACCAGAAGGACGGACATATCCTTCCAAAAGGGGTATGGCATCAGTTAAATCTTTTATGATCAGCTTATAAACATCTTCCACACTTGATTTTGGAGCAGCTTCAGCAGTCAATTGAGTCCGATAAAGTGGAATAGACAAAGCTGTCTTGTCTTCTAAATAAGGACGCGCATAAAGATTCACCAAGTTAAAATAAGAATGTGCTCTTAATGCTTTGGCTTGTGCATAATACACTCCATTATCTCCTGAAGGAGTAGCTTCATCTCCTCCTGCCGCATCAATGATTTCATTGGCAGCTTTTATCAAGCGATAATAATACCGCCAAAATTGATAAGAGAATGCTGCAGCCGTGCGGGTGGAACAAGTTAAATTACCTGCATATTCAAACCAGCCATACCCTTGAGCAGCAATAACCATATCCCCACTCATCAAATCGGTTGCAATATCTACAGCTTTTTGTCCAAAATCATCATGACCTCCTACACCTCCGGTACTCATAGCAAATGTTGTAGAATAGGTACCAAGAGCTTGTCCCATCAAAATATTTGTATTCCATTTGGCAACCTCTTCCAAATCATCCGAGGTTATGTAATCAGTAGGGCTTTTCTCCAAAAACGAATCTTTACATCCGCTACTTAACAGTATCAGCCCTATTGACAAAATAGATATGTGTTTTTGTATCTTCATTTTCATAAGAATTCTTTGTTATGTTTTGTTTAGAATTGAACCTGAATGCCTCCCATGATTGTGCTCAGCGGAGTATATTGACTTCTTCCCGATTCACCGGAGTCATTATTGTTGTCGTTGTTGACTGTATCGCTGTTGCCAGAAGATGCCGTTGGCACATATCCTTTACGTGAAGATAAATAGAACAGATTATCTCCCGATACATACACGCTCAGCCCACCGATTTTCAACTTGGATGTTATGCTGCGTGGAAATGTATATCCAAGTCGGATATTCGACAAATTCAAATATGAACGGCTTGTCAAGAAACGAGTGGATGTGGCATTGGCATAGTTCGTAGCATCAGCACCACCACCATAATCCATTGACAGTCTGGGAACATCGGTGATATCACCCGGATTCAGCCAACGCTTTTCGATATCTTTATGCCAGTTGTATGAACCTGCAGTTCCATTATGCATCAATGCTAAATAGTTATAATCGAACCCATAACCGCCAATGCCGTAAGAGAATGTTGCGTTCAATGTAAATCCTTTCGCATACAAATCAAAGCCGAAACCACCTTGCAGGGCAGGAATAGCTGATTTCCCTACAAATTTCTTTGTCGCTTGGCTCCAATCACTGGTTTGTTCAACTTCCAGTTTATTGATAGCGTTTGTTGATTTGTATGTTTCCATATCGGTAATCAGCTCACGATCTCCATTCGGTTTGACATTATAATATTGATTGTATAATGCATAACCTGTTTGTGGGTCTACACCTGCATATTCACGCATATAAAAGTCATAGAGCGAATGACCTTTTGCCCAGCCATAATAAGTAGACAATTCAATGGCTTTTTCCTTTCCGGTTGTTTCGTCAATCGGCATCTTCGTCATTTCATTCTTGTAATATCCACCGTTTACCCGGAAGTCGAACTTATAATCTTTCTTGTTCAACAAATGAGCAGTCAAAGAAAATTCAACACCTTGATTGACCAACGCACCATCATTTACCGGATACGATGCATAGCCAAGTGAAGGAGCCACTTGTTTCATAAACAACATATTGGTAGTTTTCTTATGGAAATATTCCACTTCACCTTCCAAAATGTCTGCTATGTTGAACTCGATACCAGTATTGAATGTCGAACTTCTTTCCCAAGTCAAATTCGGATTACCCTTAAATACAAAACTGAATGTATAATTATCATTCAGGTTATTGATCTGGTAAAGGTCGGCATAAGGATAGTAACCGGCGATTACCGGAGAGGTGATGAAATCCTGATTACCCAATACACCCCAGCTTATTTTGTATTTCAGATTTTTCAACCACTTCACATTCTTCATAAACTCTTCGTTTGTAATGGCCCAGGCAGCTCCTACAGAACCAAAAGTTCCCCATTTGTTTCCTTTTGAGAAGCGTGAACTTCCGTCTGCGCGAATAGTTCCATGAAGGAAGTATTTATTATCCCAGTCGTAACGCAATTGTCCGAAATAACTTTCAATAGCGTAGCCGTATGTATACGACTCCATGTAATCCATTACGACTCCGTTACTCCATTCCGTATTGTCTGGACGTACAATCTTGGATTTACTTCCATAAGAAACGGCTGTGGTACTGTTCGTTGACTCATGAGCTACGAATGCATCAAAGTTGTTTTTTCCGAAGCTTTGGCTCCACGACAAAATTTGATTGGCTGTGAAGTTCAAATAGTTGGTCTGATATTTGATAATCTGTCCCTTTCCCGCACTGTCACCATAGTACGGATTGGTCAATTCATTCTCTGCTTGCCCTAAATATTGCAAACCCAAATTAGCGGTCAATTTGAAATACTTCAAGAACCGTGCTTCAAAAGAAGCGTTTCCATTGAACTGGTGCGATTTGATTTCATCCTCATCCAACAGCAAGGCTCCTGCAGGGTTGATTCCGGCACCGAACGGACGCTGATAGCCTGCGTTCATTCCATAATCATACTTGTTGCCGCCAATGTTGGTGTCTTGCACGATATTGCCTTCTTCATCACGTTCGAACACAGGGAAAATTGAAGGCATACCATTTACAAACTGGAAACCGTTATTCATATTGCTATCTGATTGCCCCGGGCGGTTTGTAATCATATAAGCATATGAAAGCGAAGTGGTAGCCTTCAGCCATGGAGCAATCTGATTGCTCATGTTGTTACGAACATTGAAACGTTCGTAATCAGATGAAATGTAATAACCTTCATCTTTCAAATAGCTGAAAGAGGTGTAATGCGTCATTTTGTCTGTACCACCTGAGATCTTCACACTTGCATCAAATTTTTGTCCTGTACGGAAAAGGTAATCATCCCATTTTTCAGGTGTATATTTGCGTGTTATTCCGCTATTAAAACGTCCGGTAGAAGGGTCTATCAGCTGATCGCCGGCTGCTTTCCACATATTGTATATAGGAGCTATTCCGGCTTGTCCTCCACCAAACAAGTTTTGTGATGCCCACGCTGCAGCTTGCTGAGCGTCATACCCTCCAGCCACTTGAGCGTAACCTTTCATGCTTTCCCAAGTCAACTCCGTGAAGCGTTCCGGGCTATCAATGACATCATATTGAGGAATCAGACGCATATTGGCACCATATTTTACTTCCGCATCAACACGAGTCTTGCCTGCTTCACCTTTCTTTGTCGTAATCAATACAACACCATTAGCAGCGCGAGAACCATACAATGCAGTTGCCGTAGCATCTTTCAATATAGTCATGGAAGCAATATCACTCGGGTCAATACCACTTAAGTCCGCCTCAAAAGGAATGCCATCTACTACATACAAAGGAGAACGACTGGAATAAGCAGAACCAAGACCGCGGATACGGATGCTAGCATTAGTACCCGGCTGACCTGATGTTGACATAACCTGTACGCCTGCTACTTCTCCTGCCAAAGCTTTCGATAATTCTGTAGGATTTTTCAATGCAATCTGTTCCCCATCGATTTCAGTTGCTGAACCAGTAAATGAACGTTTGGTTGCACCTCCATAAGCGACCACCATTACCTCATCCAGCTCGTGTGCATTAGACTGCATCATAATTTTCATAACAGGTTGAATCTTAACCTCTTGCGTCTGCAAGCCGATGAAAGAAACCACCAAAGTTCCCGCCGAGCTGATTGATAGATGTAACCGTTTGGTTATTAGTCTTTTAAATTTTATTCTATTTCGGATAGAGTTTGTGATAACAGTCTTGCAGCATCCTGTAGCTGTGTTTCTTTAGGTTTGTTTCTACCCTAAATATCACCTAATTATGTATAATGAATATCCGCATTTTGCCCAATTACTCCCTTACAAATGAAACTATGTTTCAACTGCAATAGAAGCAAGGATAAATGGCTAAGTATCCAATAATACCTGGTCATAGAAGCAAGGATACTTTGAAGGCAGAACCCACCGTCAAGTTAGAAGTGCAACTCCGCCACCGCCTTCCTCCGTCCTTGGAGCGTAGCGGAAAGGGCGGAGGAAGGCGGTGGAAGCCCGGAATCAGGGTCATCCGGCAATACAAAATAAAAAAGGGAGACCTCTGTCTCCCACGGATTAATTACTTT
>JADIMG010000053.1 GCA_017694875.1 Candidatus Gallipaludibacter merdavium | reverse complement strand
GTTCCATAGGCATGGTGGTGCCCCGAACTTGCTTTTGTAGTGAACGGCGACTCGATGCCCTCGGGGTTGGTCAACTCCAACGCGCCGTAAACCTCGTCGGTGGAGATGTGGTAGAAGCGCTTTCCCTCGTAGCCTTCGGGTAGGCTCTCCCAATATTCCTTTGCGGCTTGGAGCAGCGTCAAAGTTCCTATTACGTTTGTATGGGCGAAAGTGAACGGGTCTTTTATGCTTCGGTCAACGTGGCTCTCTGCCGCAAGATGAATGATCCCGTCCACTTTGTACTTCGCCATCAGCGACTTCACCGTCTCATAGTCGCAGATGTCGGCTTTTACGAAAGTATAGTTCGGTTTGTCTTCCACGTCTTTCAGATTAGCCAAGTTGCCGGCATATGTCAGCTTGTCTAAGTTGATGATGCGGTATTCAGGATATTTGTTTACGAACAGGCGCACCACATGGCTTCCGATAAAGCCCGCGCCGCCTGTTATGATGATGTTTCTCTTGTATTCCATGTCGTTTATGTTTTGTTGTCGTTATCATTTTAAGACATTCATGTTCTTCATGCAGACCTTTAGCGAATCCGTCCAATAAGGTATCTTCAACCCGAATGTCTCCTTTATTTTCGTCTTGTCCAATACCGAATAGGCGGGACGTTTCACCGGGCTGGGGAATTCATCGCTGTGGCAAGGCTCTATGTCGCAGGTCGTGTTCCCTGCAAGTTCGGCTATCTTCTTCGTAAAGTCAAACCAGGAGCAAACACCCTCGTTGCTGAAATGGTAGATGCCACGCTTTGAATATCCATCCTTAGGATTTTCCTTTTCATAATCTGCAAGCACAGTCTTTATTGCAACCGCAAGGTCGTATGCGTATGTAGGCGTTCCTGCCTGGTCGAAAACAACATTCAGCTTTGGTTTAGTCCCTGTCAGGTTCAGCATTGTCTTTACGAAGTTCTTGCCGAACTCGGAATAAAGCCACGCCGTCCTTATGATGACGTAATCACAGCCTACGGCCTCGATATTCTGTTCACCCTCGAGTTTGGTCTTGCCGTAGATTCCCGTAGGCGTTCCCTTTTGGTCTTCCCTGCAAGGCATGTTGTAAGGGTCGCCGCCAAAAACATAGTCGGTTGAAATTTGCACGAGAAGTCCTCCCACTTCCTTCATCACCTCTGCCAATAGCTTCGGTGCATCAGCATTGAGCTTCCTGCATAATGTCTCGTCACTCTCTGCCTTGTCCACATTAGTATAAGCGGCGCAATTGACTATGCACCGTATATCCTTTTCTTTCACTATTTTCCGTATGGCATCGGCATTAGTTATATCCAAGATTGTCGTTTCAACGCCCTCAACCTCTACGACATCCGTAAAAGTATAGTTGGCGTTCGTGTCTTTGCTTATTATGCGCATTTCGTTACCAAGCTGGCCGTTCGCGCCTGTTACAAGTATGTTCATTGTTTTTTGTTAGTTTAGTTGACAAGTTGACAAGGTTTTAGATACCATTAGCAAAACTATTCAGAACCTTGTGTCCCCGTCAACTTATCACCTATATATAAAAAGGAGATTCAAAATCCTTTAATAAGGGATGCTTCGTGTCCTTTTCGCTCAGTATTGCGTGTTCGGTCGGTATTTGCCAGTTAATACCCAAGCTACCGTCAAGAATGCTTATGCCGCCGTCCGCTTCTGGATGATAGAACTCGTCGCATTTGTACTGGAACACCGCCGTTTCGCTCAACACGGCAAAACCGTGTGCAAACCCTTTCGGGATGAAAAACTGCCGATGGTTATCCTCGGTCAACTCCACAGCCACGTGCTTGCCGTAAGTGGGCGAGCCTTTCCTGATGTCAACAGCAACGTCAAGCACACGGCCACGAACGCACCTTACAAGTTTTGCCTGTGTATAAGGCGGACGCTGGAAATGCAGCCCACGCATGACACCATACGATGACATGCTCTCGTTGTCCTGAACGAACTCCACATGACCGACTTTCTCCTCAAATTCCCTTTGCGAGAAACTCTCGAAGAAATAGCCGCGGGCATCCTTGAAGATGCGTGGCTCGATAATTACCACACCTTCTATTTCTGTCTTTATTACTTCCATATTCCTTTAATATTCCAAATTCTTCTCCAACGAATCTTCCTTTTCTTCAAGAATCGACATCAGATACTTCCCGTAGTCGTTTTTCAGCATCGGTTGCGCTACCTCTTTCAGCTTATCAGCTGTAATCCAACCTTTGCGATAGGCAATACCCTCCAGACAAGCCACTTTTAAGCCTTGGCGTTTCTCCAACACCTCAATGAATGTCGATGCCTCAGAAAGTGAATCATGCGTACCCGTGTCAAGCCAAGCAAATCCACGTCCCATGGTTTGCACCTTCAATTCATTGTCACGCAGAAACTCTTGGTTCACTGTTGTAATCTCCAATTCTCCACGGGCAGACGGTTTGATATGCTTGGCTACTTCCACAACCTTGTTCGGGTAGAAATAAAGTCCTACCACGGCGTAATTACTCTTCGGCTTTTTCGGCTTCTCTTCTATGCTCAGACAGATCCCGTCCTTGTCGAACTCCGCCACTCCGTAGCGTTCAGGATCGCTCACCCAATAACCGAATACCGTAGCCTTGCCGTTCTCTTCGGCATTCTTCACGGCTTGCCTTAACATCGCAGTCAGTCCGGCACCATAGAAAATATTGTCGCCCAACACCAGACAGGCGCAATCATCGCCAATAAACTCCTCCCCTATGATAAATGCCTGCGCCAATCCGTCGGGCGACGGCTGCTCGGCATACTCGAACCTAACCCCGAACTGGCTGCCGTCACCCAACAGCCGCTTGAAACCAGGCAAGTCGTAAGGTGTCGAGATAATCAGTATATCCCTGATGCCTGCAAGCATCAACACCGAGATGGGATAATAAATCATCGGTTTGTCGAAAATCGGGATAAGTTGCTTACTGACTCCCTTGGTGATAGGGTACAGGCGTGTACCGCTGCCACCGGCTAAGACTATTCCTTTCATAGAATTTGATTTTATGTTGGTTATTTTGGGTAATTTGCACTATCTTTGTGCCCTAAATGGTTGAGTAAAATGAATAATATATCAAAAATATTACGTTTAATTTGCGCTTACATATCAGTTCTTATACTAATACCACTAGCATTTGTCATCAAATTATTCCGCAAATAACACATGTTATTCTCTGAACGGATTTTTATACAAGCCCAGCAACTGTATGGTAAAATAATAGAAGAATTGCATATCATCCACAAAGTATCGTTTAAACATCCTTTTGGGTTCCATCAAAAAGCGGTAAAACCATTCCAAGTATAGTTTTTGAAATATTTTGGGGGCACGTTTGATGTTTCCCGCTTCAAAATCTATTGTAGCCCCTAACGCCATCCAAATACGAACATCAGGCATCTTGTCCTTATGACTGAATATCCATTTTTCTTGTTTGGGGCATCCAACTCCGACCAAAACCACATTAGCTCCGCTCTTGTTTATCATTTCATAGATAGCCTTGTTCTCATCATCCTTTTTCTCAAAGCCGTATGATGGAGAGTATGCTCCTACGACTATCTGCCTCCCTACTTTTTCGTTGATGCGTTCCATTGCCTTTTGTGCCACTCCATCCATTGCGCCAAGCAGGAAAATCTTGCAATCTGGGTCATTCTTGTGGTACATATAATAAGCCGTGAAAAAACTGCTTCCAGGAATAGCTTCCAGCAAAGGATGTTTCAGCAGTTTGGATAGCAAGTAAAGAATCTTACTGTCGCACACCACCCATTCCGCTTGCTGATAGATTTCATAAAACTCTCTGTCTCGTTGGAGTTTCACCAAATGGTCTACGTTTGGAGTGATTAGTACTCCTTTGTCCAATCGTTCAAGCAATTCTTTCTGTGTGAGCGATAGGATGTCAATATTCAATATTTTTATAGTTTCCATATTGGGGGCTTGATCATTTTTCTAATAGGTGAATAAACTATAAGCAAGTTTGTTCATTGTTATAATGTTTCATTTGAGTGAAAATACTTTACTCCACTCGTACTCCTCTGTTCTGAATGTTTGGCTGAATGCACGTGCCACACAGCGACATATGTATGCCATAAGCAGTATATATGCAGTGATTATGGGCAGATTGAGTGGAAAAATCTGGTTTAACGCATCTGTAAAAAGGTATCGCTGTATAAGGTATGATTCGAGACAAAGCCCACCAATTAGCATTATGGTTTTGTTGCAGAACTTGTTCTCGTATATTCTCCGTAGACATTTGGCATTGCAAAGTTTCCAGATGTAATACACAATCCCAGCGAGGAATGGTAGCGTGACAATCTGCCATGATGCTATGGTCACGTATCGCTTTGACAATAGTTGTATTCCGTAAAATATTCCTATGCATCCCAACAGAAGCAAGCCGTCTGTCCATCGTGTTCTTACGTTCATCACACTATTTTTCACTTTCAAACCTATCCATGCGCCCATAAGCATCATGCCGAAATATGGAATCCAGCGGAACAAAGTCGTAATGCCATAAATGCCTTTACTGCTTGTCTCATATTTGTAAGGAAAGAACCAATAGGCCACCAACGTAGCTACAACCAACGCCGCTACAACCCATTTGAAGTGTCTCATGCAGTAGCGTTGCACACCGTAAAGAAGTATATAATAAACCATTATGGCTATGACAAATTCACCCCCCCCGATTTTAATATATGTTAACTTATCAATATACTCATATCCAAATATGATTGCAATACCCAAGCATGCAATGACTGACGGATAAATACGGCTGATACGCCGTTTGTACCAGTTGTCAAACCGTTTGGTGCCACTCCAAAACAGCGTGTAACCGGAACAGAAAAGGAACAAAGCGTCGCCTATCGCGCCACCCGTGGCTAACGATGCATATTTGGCATACATGATGTCTGCGTGGCTGTTGATGATTAGGAACACTGCGAGGAACTTCACAATGTCTATGCTTATGTCTCTATGTTTTACCATATCTATGTTTAGTTTGAAAATGCTTTTCTGATATATTCCAATGAATATTGACGTTCGTTCTTTAGTTTTTCTGCTGGTCGGGTATAGTCAATATCAATGAGTTGAGGCAAGGGGCTGTCTACGGGGACAATTCGGTTCTCCAAACCTAATTTTTGAAGGATGCTTGTCAAACGGCTGTTCGTGGAGTGTCGGCTTTTAATGACAGAGTAGAAAGGTTTTGAAAAGTTCACAGAGAACACTGTGCCGTGGAATGAGTTAGTGACTACATATTCAGCTCTTGCAAACAAGCCTACAAAGTCGGAAGGTCCGGCGGTCAATATCTCTTGGACGTCATTTCCCGAATGCTCCGGATAGGCATCACGGCAGATGCGGACTATTTTTAGGTTATTTTGTTTGGCAATATGTCTTGCCAATTCCAAGACATAATTACACGGCTTGATGGTAACGATATACACCAGCAGATATTTTTCCTTTGGACACATATCAAACTTGGCTACTTCAAGCCATTCCTGACTGTCAAGGAGCAGAGTCGGATCGAGAACGACATCAACATCACGATGCAATAAATTACCTAACAGTTTTGATGCTTGTTGCTCACGCACCGAAAGCCAGGAAAACCTTGAAAGCCACTTCTTGAATACCTCTTCCGCTTCTTTGGAGATAACCGACAGGCCAATACTTGATGCGTATGACACTTTCTTCGTTCCCTTTTTGTCAAAGCAAGCAAGAAAAGGTTCCAACGAATAGCCTTTCTCGTAGTTCCACACTTGGTCGCTGCCTATGCAAATCACATCGTAATCGAAATTTGCATCGTATAAAGACCTCACCGATGGGTAAACAGTCTTGGTCAGACGGTTGTATTTACCATGAAATTCGTCAAACCGTCTGTTACGTAACTTCTTATTCTTTTGATGGAACAAGCAGAACAAGTTCTGTACGATAGGCAATAACTTTACCTTAACTTTCTGTTTGAAGGAAATGGGCACGCTCAGCCTTTCACCTTTGAAGTCATGGTCGGGATTGATGCCAAACAAGAAATTCACGACTTCTGCATCATACCCCATTTTGTGCAACTTCCTATACAGGGCGCAACATTGCAGTTCAGCTCCATAGTTGTTAACATTCAATATTGTAAGGATTCCTATTTTCATGTCTGATTTATATTTTCTTCAGTTCTTGGTATATTCGTTTGTTCACAACATCATGAGAAAAGGTTTCTTTTACTCTGTCCCGCATCTTTACGGAAAGCTCTTTCAAGTCCATAGTTTCCCTAATCTGGATTATTTTCTCCGCGTATGCCTGCGGCTCATAGCCGTCAACTATCAACCGGTCATCGCTCACGATGGCACGATTGAAATGATAATCGCTCACCACCGGAACAAGCCCTTGCGCCATTGCTTCATTCAGCGAATTAGAGTGTCCCTCACAACGTTCCCTTGACGGGAAAACAAAGAAGTGTTGGCTTTGCATGATTTCCTTAATTTCGGGAAATGGGGTCAAACCCTTACGGATGATATGACTTTTTTGAGGCGATGCTTCTATCATGGCATCAATATCCTTTACATATTGCTCACTATAACCCGAACCTCCGATAATGGTCAGGTAAACGTCGTCATATCTTTGGCACAACAGGTTGAAAGCCTTTATTACTACATCAACGTTCTTCTCCGGCGTAATCCTTCCGAAGTAGCAGAGGTTAAGCTTGTCCTTCGGGCGTTCTGCCACAGTTTCCGCAATATTTTCCTCCACCACATAATTGGGATAATATACAAGGTATGTGTCGCTAATTTTTCTGACAATTTCCAACGACGGCATACCTTCAAACCATGCTTGGGATTGCAAATCCATGTTCTTCTTGACTATCCAACGGTAGAACTTGGAACCTCGGTTGTAAAAGTCCATAAACTGTCCGCCTTTCATGTAGGTGACAGACTTATACCCTAGCAAACGCACCACCCAAGTTATTATCAACTCGTAGGGTGCCAGCTTCCCACCGTATGTAAGCATCAAGAACGCACTGTTCTTGCGATTGTCGAACAACATATGACCTATAATCTTGCATAGGTCGATGACGGCAAACGATTGGGTTTCGAGGAAATGGATAAGACGTCCTTCCATGACACAACGTCTCCTCACAATGGGTGTCATCTTGTAACCCATGTCCTCCAATCCCTTTATTACCCGCCGCGCCGAAGACTGGCCACCGCTCTTAGGGGTTTCCGACATCTTGCCGATGTTGCCGAACACGTAAAACTTTTTGATCATGATATGAATGAGTTAGATTATTTACACAAATCTTTTCAGCAGTCGCATCAAGTCGAATGGCAAATACCAGTTGACGGTCTTCAGCAATCGTTTTACTTTCATCGCCAATCCCTGCCTGCTGTAATACAAATCCACGACATCTTTTAGTGCCTTGTTGCTATCGCGTAATTCATCAAGCATCATCTTGCGCAGTTCCATGTTTGGTGTATACACCTTTCCATAACTCTGCTTAACGAGCACTTCCGCCATACAGCTGTCCTCGGTCTTGAATAAGCTCTTGATGGCGTTGAACGCTTGCATCCCTCTTTCCGAGGTGATGGCCACGGCAGACACGCCTTTCTTGTCACTTAAGTATCTCTTCCCCCAAAAGTCTCCCAGTCTAATGTCGGTGTATTCCATGGTGCTACGGAGTTTGCAGTTGGAGCAAGCATCATTCAACACATGGTCTGAAAAAAAAAGTGAGTAAAACTCATCGTGCTTTGGACTGCTGATAAAAGCCTTAACTCCCTCTACTACTACTACTACGTAGAATGTTCCCCAACCTTTCACCTTGCTGCGGAACTGTACTTCGTCGAATTTTTTATTATCGACTTTCCGTTTAATGGCTTGTTCGTACTTGTTCCAAACGAGCATCGAAGGGCAACCGTGACAGAACAAGTCTATCAGAATGCAGTTGTCCCTGAGATTACGTGAGGACAAGAATTTGTGGATGGCATAAATATGGCAAGGGAGTCCGAAGACGGCAAACTTTTCGGTCCGGATGTTCTTTACGAAATATTTAAAAGCCTTAAAACTGTATGATTGAATATATTTTGAACCACGAAAAGCGTCTGTATCAATTTGGGTATGTGCAACGGTATGCTCCGCCCGGTGATTGTCATCATTATAGATCACTCCGATGCATGTGTACCCCTGCGTGATAAGTTCTTTAGCCAAAGCATCAGCCACGCCTCCTGATGTCACTTTTTCAAGCAACTCGTCAGACTTATATTGGGCTGAACTTACCATTATTTTGCTTGTATTCTCTGCGTTTGTAACCTTGACGTCATTGTCAAATTTGTAACAAACCTTTGCACATAGGCCACAGTCAACACACTTGCTTGCATTCAAATAAGGACGGTAAAAGCCATCCTCATTCAGTCTTATCGTTATGGCATCCTTCGGGCACACAGCCGCACACATCTGGCAGCTTGTGCAGTCACGGATGGCTGATTTGTCGGTGATGTTCATCAGTTTATATTTCAAATGTAAATAGATTTCCTGTTTTACGTGCGCCTATATATAGTGCATACAATATCCATGTTACCCATTGCACAACGCTCCGCTTAGTGCATCAAACATGGCTTGGACCTCTTCCGATGCAGCCTTAATGGATGATATGTTTGTTTCCACTTGAGACGCAATGGTTTCTACAGACGAACCGTCATTCCACTTGGCGTAAAAATCATCACCTAAGCATCTGCCCACTTGAAGCGATATAACTTTTATAGCGGGCTTTATAAACTCCACCAAAGCCTCATAACTATAAGCCTCGGACTTAGCATAATTTGGCATGAAACTAATACGTTTCGTTTCTCTAAGAGATGGTAATAATTTGTGCAGTGATTCAGCGACAATGGCCAACACATAAAATTTGCATCTAATTACCGAAAGAATAGCATATAATTTATTCTCCGATTCAGATGCCCTGTCATTTACAACCTTTTCTTTGATTTCAGCCTTGATTCTTTGCAGGCAGGTATTCAGGCAACAAGCGAACAATACATTCCGGGCTCCGCGATGCTCAAATGCTTCTGTATAGAGTGTCCGAGATTCAAACAGGGTGGATTTGCTGCGATTGGCGTCTTTGTATTTTCCTGACAGGGCAAGCAAAGGTTGGATGGACGCATCAATCGACAAAATGCTATCTCGATTTGAGAAACCTCGCTTGATGTTATACATATGCCCTAATGCTTGAAATTCTTTTTTCAACTGAATCTGAATGGGGTCATTGCTAAACGAATCCCACGCTGTAATTCTGTTTTGCGTATTATTGTATTTCACAATGTTGCTGATTGTCGCAGGATCAGAGCACTCGATTACACGAGTGAGAATCTGCGTACTGTTCAAATCCACGGATTGAGGAATAGAACCCAAAGAACCTGTCGTTTGAGCGCCATTAATAATGGAGATACCAGAAAGACATGTTTTTCCTCCTCGTTCTTCAATGTGTGTCGTAAGTATGGTTATTCCATTGTTGAAAGCCCAAAAATCTTGCGGTTTTCGCTCTGCAGTCTGCTTTATTCCTGCATTTATCTTCATGCGGCAATTACCCATGAAGCCGCGATAGTTTGCAGAAAACAAATCTCCGGAATACTTGTTGTATAAGTCTCGTAACCATTGTCCAGACACCGTCAGCACTGCTGCTTTCCATCCTGGTGCAGACTCTATATATTTCACAGAGAATGGACATTCCACCTCATCCTTAACGATAATGTTAGCTGCCAGGTTTTGATACAATCGTTCGAGAGACTCATTTCCCAATTGCGCAGCAACGACTTCCACCTCATGGTCTTTCAGCAAGTCTTGCAAATGATTTTTAGCTGTGGTCAATTCATTGGTGACTTCCATAGACTCGCCACAGTTATGAAGATATACTAACACCACTTTGGAAATTTCGTCATTCAGCAATTTCTCTCGTATGGCTTCGATGCTACCTTGTAGGTCAGGATGAAACTTCTTTATCTCCCCATTGACCAACCAAGCGCAAGCCGCATTGAGGTCAGCAGCCTTGCCTGCCGGAGCATTGGCAACCACCTTGGTTGTATAATACCCTTGGGCGATATATAGCGTACCGTCATCTTCATCATACCTCAAGAAGTCTATGCCATGATCATCCGGATTGTCGGTCAAATTAGTGTTCGCCAAATCCTCCAAATCCTGTTCATCAAGGTATAATCCCATAGCCCATACGATAAAAGCTTTATTAGCCCCACATTGGTGGATCAGTTGAGCCTCAGAACGAAACTTTTCTATGTAGTTCATAATCGTTTGATTTTTGATATTGCATATTTTTTGTATTGATTTTAGGAACTGTACAAGGATGCACATTTACAACACAGATTGAAATAGTTCCTCGTATTTCTTTGCACAACATTCCATCGAAAGATTATCTCTATACATTACTTTCAGTGAGTCCGTTGATATGTTCTTCTTATTATTGATGGCTCTCTTTAAGGCTCTGAAATAAGCCTCGTCGTTGATGGCCTCGGCCACAAAGCCGTTTTTGCCATCTTCTATTATATCATTGAATCCGCTCACGGGTGTCCCTACAGGTATGCAACCACAGGCTAATGCCTCGATGAGAGTTATTGGCATGCCCTCATAGTCAGAAGAAAGTGTAAAGAAGTCTGAACAGGAAAGATAATCCACTACGTTGTGACGCTGGCCTAAAAAATGGATGTTCTTGTTGGCTTGTTTTATGATAGGCAAGATATCCGGTGAGTCATAACCGTTTCCAATGACTAACAACACGACATCCTCGCCCTCCTCAATTAACTTGTTAAAGCATTTGACTAATCTTGGGATGTTTTTCTGTGGATTACATCTGGCAATTATGGTGAAGACATTTGTTGCAGGATGAGACTTATACTGTTCGATTTCATTTTTTACATCATCATACTTGTGGGTAATGCTTGTCGCTGCCCTTCCGTTGTATATCAGTCTTATCGGTTCCACACCAAACACCTCTCTTATTGATTTTGCATTTTGGTGAGATATGGCCACTTGTTGCAGTAGTTTCAGTTTGAGGCATACCTTTTTCACCACATATCTAAACTTTGCCCTGTCGCGTTCCTTGTCAGCCTGATTATGCGATGTTACAATAAACTTTTTCTTTCTATCAAAAAACACCGCCAAAAAACCAAAATACATCGCGGTAAGGTGGAAATGAACGACATCACATTTCGTTGACCTTATAGTCTTATACAACTTATAGAAAGTGCTAAGGCCAAATTTCCCCAACCCCATGTTCAACAGCCTTACATCGCCGCTTAATTCGTCCTTGTAAAATCCGAAATTGCTTATGGAAAAGTCTTTCATAGTCAACAACGTGACTTCTTGACCATCCTTCGCCATCTGATTGCACAAATCGATGACAAACCGCTCCGCTCCACCGGAATTGAGAGCGGGAATTATCTCTAGTATTTTTAGCATATTTTTGAAAGTTATCCATATGATAACACTTATGATGTGTAATTCTACTGTGCTTGGCTTTGTGCATTTGTAGGAGAAATATACTACAAAACATTTAACGATATTACGTCTATTGTAAAAACGGAATATTGATTATTTTCTACTTAAAGTGAAGTTTATTTAAAGCTCTATTTATATATCCCATAACAAATTGCTTTTTAGCAACTTTATATGGTTTCATATCATCTTTGTCATAGAAATAGAGTGATTCACATCTATTACGTTCTTTCAGCCATCGAAAAAGACTTATCTTAAATTTCATTACATGAGTTATATCCGCTAATTCTACCATAGAATTAATTTCATGCAACATTTTAGATGTCTCAACATGAAAATTTTTTCCGGACTTTGCTAAAACGTATGCAAGAGGAAGATTAACACCAGCAACACTGAATGCAAATGTAGTAGCATCATTTCGAAGGTTTGCCTCGACAAAATAATACTTTCCTTTTGCATAAATCAGCTCTATTCCAAATAAACCTTCATAGTTAATCTCTTCTACAAATTTTTTTATTGATATCACTATTGACGTTGGAAACTTGTCTATTGGATAGATTTTTGCATAAGTTGTCCCTCCCAAACGGTCACGTAGCTTTTTAATAAATCCAGGAATAATTGTTTCTCCATTTACTCGAAGTCCTATTACTACCATTTCAAACTCACGTTTTATGAATTCCTGTACTTGTACGCATGATTGTTGACCGAAAGAATTTAATACTTTGTCTAATGATTTTTGATCAAAACACACGCAAATTTGGGATTTCTTACCATTGATGCTGCTCAGAGGCTTACAAATACATGGGAAGTTGTCGAATTTTATAGTATCAACTCCATTTTTTTTCACTTTTGACTTAGGAGCAATAATGCCTAATTTGCTTGCTAATTGAACTTGCTTTTGCTTGTCCATATAGTATGTCAAACGACCTTTTTCTCCGCAATTAAAAAAGAAATATGAATCTTTCAGTTCGTCATAATTCAAATCGAATAGGTGTGATACTTCATCACTACAACTAATAACTATTGGCTTATACCCCCATTTATTCTTTTTAATAAAAAGATCGTCAAACACTTCTTCACATGTGTTTTTATTTGTGAAAACAGTAACATATTTCGAGTACTGAATATAAGTGTTCTTGTCACCATATATATATAGTTGTATTCCATATCCCGCCTTTCCGAGACAACGCACCATGGTAAGAGTATTATGATGAGTTACACCTATAATAATTATCTTTTTGGAAAAATCATTCATTATATTTAAATATTAATTGTTTCTTAACACGTGCAGGGCAACCTGCTACAAGGACACCGGAAGGAACATCTGTTGTAACAACAGCTCCTGCTGCAACGACTGATTTATCCCCAATCGTTACTCCTGGCAATATTACAGCACGTGCACCAATCCAACAGTCATCTCCTATTTTTATAGGTTTTCTTACGCATCCATATATTTCATAAAGTTTGTTTTCCGGTCCTCTTGGCATGGCACTGGTAAAAAGTGATGCTTGATAGGCCAATGTAGAGTTTTTCCCAATTATGACTTTCTCTTTACCAATAATAAATACCCCAGAATTGATTTCTGCATTCTTTCGCAGAATCAAATTTTTGTAGTCACCAATATATCTAAGATCAGAAGACACATGTGCTCCATTTTCAATTGTTGCCCCCAACCATTCTAAAAAAACATTGCTATGTCGCTTTATTATTGGTATGTGAAGGCAAAGTGCTGCAATTCTCTTTTTCAAAATCATTCTTCTATTGTATATTATTTTTTAGTGCTTTGAGATAACCTTGTCCAAATTTTAAATCTGGTTCCATATAATTACCCTCTGCCCATTCGTTCCATGAGCGTAAAAAAATAATCTTATGTTCATCTTTTTTCTTTGCAATCATCTCTACCGCTCTTTTTACAAGATTTCCAAATAATTCAGGTGTGGAGTTCTTATATATAACAGCTTTTCTACCAGCTCTTGGTGAACGATCCCAATTAGGTATTATTTGTGGATATATATTTTCCTCTATCTCACGTCCTGATAGTAAGTATTTCGTTATTTTTTTATATGAGTAGGTATCTAATGGAATTAAACGAGGATATTTAGCTCGTAGTTTATTTTTTAATGTATGCCAATAATGACCTCCACTTAATTTGGATTCTGCCATCCACTGATTGTTTGGAGCTACTGCATCAAATCCTAATTCAATAGTTTTTTCTATATCCTGTGCTAATCCCACAAAATGAAAACCGTTAAGACCATTTTTATAGGCAGATTCATTCCATATTCGTATGAAATGACTTACATTTGGCATTCCAAAAGGATCCCAAATGACAAATAGTAATTTCCCGTCAACTGTAATATATCTTTTATCTTTAAATGCAGGTAACAACGAATAGAAATGTTTTGTGATGTCTTCATCTCCTGGATATTCCATTGGCATCAATATCGTACGTTTTTCCTTTTGGCATTTAACATCCCATGTTCTATTACTCCATTCATGGTTTGCCCAACCGACACAAAATGGATAATCAGGTTTGCCTGAGGATACGACATCATCAAATATGTCTTGTAAAAGTGTTCGTCCATTACCAAACCAATAATGCCAATACATAAAGCCTTCTATGCCAGCTTCACGAGCCATTTCTGCTTGTTGTTCTCGTATTATAGGTAAACGCAAATCATAATATCCCAAATCTGCTGGAACTCTTGGTTGGTAATGTCCACTAAACAGAGGTTTTGCCTTACCTACATTTGTCCATTCTGTAAATCCTTTTCCCCACCATTCATCATTCTCCTTAATTGGGTGGAACTGGGGAAGATAAAAAGCTATTACCCTTGCTTTCATTTGTCTCTATTTTTTATCTTTTAGTAGAAATGTCTGCAACTATGCAGTTTATGTTGTAAGTGGTATGATGATTTAGCGTTATTTTACCTGTAAAGATTTCTAACATCTGTATTTGGTAGATTTGTTGTCTTATAATGTAATGAGTTTTTACAAATAAATCCGCAGCATATCCAAAAAATAGCTGTATGTTGTCCAAAACTGGATAGACAATTAGCTCCTGTCATAGCTATTAAATAGAACATGATAATAGTCAGCTCTAAATAAAATGAAGAATGGTATTTAATCCCCCTAAATAAAATTGCCAACAGAATCATGCCATATCCGATACAGCCAAAATATCCCGTTTCATGCATAAGCAACATGTATTGTTGGTCTGTAATAGCCAATTTACCCAATTTATATGCGGCATGTGAATAACGCCCTATGCCATCACCAAACAATGTTACTTCCTTTAAATAGAAATCACTAAAGATATTCGATCTTTCGTTAAGAAATACTGATATGTTTTCTAGCAACTCTATTTTACCCAATAATCGTTCTAACATTTCATCTTCTATGAATGAAAGAAAGAACACAAACATACTTATACACAACAACAAAAAATATAAGATAGAAGAACGTAGCGAAGCATGTCCATATTTCCTCCTCCTAAATTGTCCTAAGGTAATAAAAATTATTGTCAACAAAGCTATGGTAAGAATCGGTGCTCGTTGCTGTGTTAGCAAAGCAATGAATGCAATAAATATAAGAATGATTATTTCACTCCTTTTCATGTATCTATTCATATAACAATTTATAATTATATATGCATATATGATAGCACATCCATAACTTACCCAATATGGATACGTCCAAAAAGCAGAAAACCTAGTCATTTCCAAAATCATACCATCAGAAATATTACCTTCATCTTGCCACATTTGCAATTTATAATCCATATACCACGAAGGCGATGCAACATACAAGATTAAGCCTATAATACAAACACATAGAAATGGTACAACACCTTTACGAAAAATGAGATGTGTTTGAATATAGGGATGTCTGCCAACGAAGAAAAAAATGGTTGTATACAATTGATACCTACATCCTGAATACCATAACTCATAACTATAGTTATTTAGCAAACTAGTAAAAGCTATAATCCCTAGAAAAGCAATGATAAATATATCAA